>DASWUT010000503.1:0-7313 GCA_036401455.1 Gemmatirosa sp.
AGGACGCGAAACTGCGTCTCCCAGTAGCGAAGTACGTGCGCCTTGAGCCCCGTGAGCGCGCAGACGTCGCCGATCGAGAAGTACTCCTGCAGCACCTCGCCACGCGCCCGACCACCGGGGCGCGCACTCCCTCCCAGCGTCATGCGTTCACCGCGGTCGGTGGCGCAACGGGCGCGCCGTCGCCCTCGCGACGCGGCGCCCGCGACATGAGCTCCGCGACGGCTCCGGCGACAGGTGCGCCTTCGAACAGGACGCGGTGCACGGCGTTCACGATCGGCATCTCGACGCCGGCGCGCGTCGCGAGATCGCGTGCGCTGCGCGTCGTGAGGACGCCTTCCGCGACCGTCTCGCGCTCGGCCAACACCTCGTCGAGATGACGTCCGCGCCCGATCTCCACACCGACGGTTCGGTTGCGACTCAGCGCACCGGTGCACGTGAGCACGAGGTCGCCCATCCCCGTGAGTCCCGCGAACGTCGCCGGCGACGCGCCGAGCGCGACGCCGAGCCGCGTCATCTCGGCGAGTCCGCGCGTGATGAGCGCTGCGCGCGAGTTGAACCCGAGCCCGATCCCTTCGAGGATCCCCGTCGCGAGCGCCATGACGTTCTTGAGCGCGCCGCCGAGTTCGACGCCGAGGACGTCGTCGTGCGTGTACACGCGGAACTCCGGCGAGCTGAGCGCGCGCTGTAGCGCCTCGGCCGCGCGCGGCTCGTACGCGGCCGCGACGACCGCCGTCGGCTGCCGGGCCGCGACCTCAGTTGCGAAGCTCGGCCCCGACACCGCGACGACCGGTCGCCCCGGCAGCACGTCCGCGACGACGTCCGTCATCACGGCGAGCGTGCCCTGCTCGATGCCCTTGCTCGCGACGGCGACGACGGCATTACGGTCAATCGCACGTTCCGACGCCTGCGCGACGGCGCGCAGCACGTGCGAGGGTGGCGCGAACAGGATGAGCGCACGTTCCGCGACCGCGGCCGGCAGGTCGTCGGTGGCGCGTACCGCCGAGTGGAGCGCGTGGCCGGCGAGGAAGCGTCGGTTCTCGCGGTGCGCGTTGACATCGGCGACGACGTCCGTCTCACGAGCCCAGAGCACGACATCGGCGCCCTTTCTCGCGAGCAGATCCGCGAGTGCGGTGCCCCACGCCCCCGCGCCGACCACCGCGCAGCGAAGCGGGCGAGCGTCGCCGTTCACGACACGCGCTCCACCGCTCGTTGTGCCGCGTCCGGCGCGGCCCGGCGTCGCGTCATGCGCGACTCCTCGCCGCGCCGCAGCCGCGCGATGTTTGCCCGGTGCGACCAGAACACGAACGCGGCGACCACGACACCGATCGCGAACACGGGCGCGCGTACGCCGGCGGTCATGGCCAGCGCGACGACCAACACCGCGGCCGCGATGAGCGAGCCGAGCGAGACGTAGCCACTCGCGGTCAGCGTCAGCGCGAACGCGACGAGCGCAACGACCGTCGCGGTCGGCGCGAGTCCGAGGAACACGCCGGCCGCCGTGGCGACTCCCTTGCCGCCGCCGCCGCCGCGGCCGATCAGGAAGACCGGCTTCACGTGCCCGATGATCGCCGCGAGTCCGTACGCCATCGCCCAGTGCGGATGCACGCCGAACCACGTCGTGAACCACGCCGCCGGCACGTACCCCTTCGCGGCGTCGATCGCGAACACCGGCACGCCCGTGCGCCATCCAAGCACGCGAAACGCGTTGGTCGCGCCGAGGTTGCCGGATCCGCGCTCGCGCAGATCGACACCGTGCAGCTGGCCGGCGAGGTACGCCGTCGGGATCGAGCCGAGCAGGTAGGCGACGAGCAGCCCGGCGAACGGGAGCGCCGCCACGATCAGGCCGCGCGCATCAACGCGTGCGGGCGCGTCCGCGCCCCCTCCCCTGCTCGCGACGCGGCCGTTCGGCGGGGCTGAGTTCGCCCACGTCCGCGCGCTCGCGCGGCTCGCCGCGCACGCGGCGGTTGTCAGTCGCCGGTGCGTTTTTCTGCCGCAGCACGATGTTCAGCGGATTGCCCGTGAATCCGTACGCGGCCCGGAATCCGTTGTGGAGATAGCGGACGTAGTGCACCGGTACCGCATCGGGATGGTTCGAGAACACCGCGATCACCGGCGGCGCGGTCTCGACCTGCGTCGCGTAGTTCAGCTTGATCTCGTGGTGACCGGCGGCCTGCGGCGGCTGCGTGCGTTGGACGAGCGCTTCGAGCGTGTCGTTGATCTGCGACGTCGGGATTCGCTTGTTGCGTTCCGCCTCGAGCTCGAGCAGCACGTCGAGGATCTTGGGCACGCGCTGGCCCGTGACTGCGGATGTGAAGAGGAAAGGCACCCAGGCGAGGTACGGCGCCTTTTCGATCGCGTCCTTCTGGAACTTGGCCGCGGTCTTGTCACTCTTCTCCTTGAGGTCCCACTTGTTCACGACGAGCACGAGGCCCCGTCCGGCCTCCCAGGCGAGCGTCGCGATTTTCAGGTCCTGGTTCTCGAGGCCTAACGTCGCGTCGATGAGCAGGACGCACACGTCGGCGCCCTCGATTGCGCGGCGCGTACGGAGCGACGAGTAGAACTCGACGCCGTCGTCGACCTTCGACTGGCGCCGAAGTCCCGCGGTGTCGACGAACACGAGGTCGCGCCCGTGGTAGCGCATCGGCGTGTCGATCGCGTCGCGCGTCGTGCCCGCGACGTCGGTCACGACGAGGCGTGGCTCGCCGAGCAGGCGGTTGACGAAGCTCGACTTGCCGACGTTGGGGCGCCCGATCACGGCGACGCGAAGCGCTTCGGGCGCGGGATCGTCGCGCTCCGGAAGCCGTTCGACGATGACGTCGAGCAGGTCGCCCGAGCCCTTGCCGTTGCCGGCCGACACCGGGACCGGGTCGCCGGCCCCGAGCCGGTAGAACTCGTAGTAGTCGGTGCTCTTCGGGTCGTCGACCTTGTTGGCGACGATCAGGAACGGCTTGCCACGATCGCGGATGAGATCGACGAGTCGCGCGTCGCTCGGATGCACGCCGACGCGGGCGTCGGTCACGAGCAGCATCATGTCCGCCTCGTCGATCGCCTGCAGCACCTGCTTCCGGATCTCGACGTCCATGGGTTGCGACGAGTCCTCGATCAGCCCGCCCGTGTCGACGAGCCAGAAGAACTGGCCGTTCCATTCGGCGCGCCCGAAGTGGCGGTCGCGCGTCGTCCCCGCCTCGTCGCTGACGATCGCGGAGTGTTCGCCGACGATGCGGTTGAAGAGCGCGGACTTGCCGACGTTGGGGCGCCCGACGAGGGCGACGACCGGGAGACTCATGCGAGGATGGACCAGGTTAGGCAGCGGTGGACATGACCGCGTCGGGCACCGCGTCGCCTTCCAGCGCCAGCACGTCGATGAAGTCGTAGGACGGGTAGACGGGCATCGGCAGCCGCTCGCGAACGGCGATGAACGCCGTGTCGTCCAGGAACAGCCCGTCCTGGTTGATGCACTCCGCCGGAACGAGCGCGAGGTCGAGGTCGGCGCGCCCGGCGAGCGCGCGCTCGATGTCCGCGCCGACGAGCAGCCCCGCCGTCGTCGTCGTCGGCCCGAACAGCGAATTCTCGGCCACGATCAACTCGAACCCCGCGCCTGTCTGCTCGGCGAGTTGCGCGAGCAAGGGCGGCATCAACGGCGCCATCGACGTGCCGGTCACGACCCCGATCCGCCGGCCGTCGAGCCGCGGCAGCGCGGTGACCCCGTCCGCGATGCGTTGCCGGAGCGACGCGACCGCGCCAACCCCGTTCTCGATCTGCGAGAAGTCGCCGTAGTGGTCGGGATCCGGGAGCGCGCGACCGGAGAGCAGGTACAGCTCGTCCGAGCCGAACACCCACCGGTCGTCCCGCTCCACACGCGCGCGCTCCTCCCATCGCTCGACCGCGGCGAGGACCTGCCCGGCGTTCTCCGCGTCCATCGGACGACCGGTGTACAGGTGCGAGAACTGCGTCACCCCCACGGGCACGAGCGCGACCGAGAGCACGGCGTCGCCTAACGCGTACAGATCGCGCAGACTCGCCTCGAGCACGTCGGCGTCGTTGAGGCCGGGCACGACGACCATCTGGCAGTGGAACTGGATCCCGCCCGCGGCGAGTCGCGTCAGCTGCTCGACGATGTTCGGGACGCGCGGGTTGTTGAGCAGGACCTTGCGCGCTTCCCACGGCGTCGCGTGCACCGACACGTACAACGGCGACAACCGGTACTCGAGGATGCGCGCGAAATCCCGCTCCTTGAGGTTCGAGAGCGTCGCGAAGTTGCCATACGCGAACGACAGCCGGTAATCGTCGTCGCGCATGTAGAGCGGCTTGCGCAGCCCCTTCGGCAGCCCCTCGATGAAGCAGAACTCGCACCGGTTCGCACAGCGCCGAACCGTCGGCGGCTCCAGCTCCAGCCCGAACGGTTCCCCCTCCGGCCGCTCGACCTCGAAGACGACGGCCTCGCCCCCGGGCAGCGTCGCCTCGATCACGAGCTCGTCGTCGGCCGAGAGGAACTCCCAGTCGAGGAAGTCGGCAAGCTCGCGCCCGTTCACGCGATGCAACTCCGTCCCCGGCGCGATGCCGAGCGCCGCGGCGAGCGTGTCGGGGTGAATGCGGGAGACGCGGACCACGGCGGAACGGAGATCGGGGGAGCGACGCGTCTGGGCGAGACGCGGTCGAGGGTTACGGAACGTAGCGTGCGCGATCACGCAAAGCAATGTGCCGCCGAGAGTTACGCGATACAGCTCACGTCCGGCACGAGGCCAGATGCCGACGTGACGGGCGCGTCAGTCGTCGGCGCGGTACGACGCACCAGCGCCCGTGTTGAAGACGACGACCGTGTCGCGAGGTCCGACGCGACCGGCGGCGGCGAGCCGCTCGAGGGCGGCGAGCGCACATCCGCCCTCCGGCGCGGCGTCGATCCCCGTCGCGGTCGCGAGCGCGTACGTCGCGCGGCGCGTCTCGTCGTCCGCAATCGCGAGCGCGTCGCCGCGACTCTCCCGAAGCGCGCGCAGAACGAGCCGATCGCCGAGCGGGCCCGGAACGCGCAGACCGCTGGCGTACGTCACCGGATCCGTCCATGCGGTCGCACGATCCTCGCCCGCCGCGAACGCGCGAACGAGCGGCGCGCACCCCGCGCTCTGCGCGATCACCATCCGTGGCAACGACGCGTCGGGCGCGAATCGGCCCGCGTCGCGAAGTTCGCCGAACGCCTTCCAGATCCCGACCGTCCCTTCCCCGCCACCCGTCGGGTACACGACCACCGTCGGCAGCGCGCCGCCGAGCGCATCCGCGAGCTGCTCGGCGATTTCGTACCCCATCGTCTTCATCCCCTCGACGCGGTACGGCTCACGGAACGTGCTGACGTCCGTCCATTCGCCCGTTGCCGCGTCCGCGCGCGCGAGCCGCCCGGCGTCACCGATGTGGCCGTGGACGAGCCGGAGGTCGGCGCCAAACGCGCGAACCGTGCGCAGAATCGGCGCGGGGGTCGTCCGCGGCGCGTAGACGCGCACCGCGAGCCCGGCCGCGGCGCCGTACGCCGCGAGCGCCGCACCGGCGTTCCCCGCCGTAGGCACGACGAGCCCCGTCGCGCCGAGCGCGCGCGCCCGTGTCACCGCCGCGCTCATCCCGCGCGCTTTGAACGACGCGGTCGGGTTCCGCCCCTCGTCCTTGATCCAGAGCCGTCCGACGCTGAGCCGCCGCGCGAGCGCGGGCGCCTCGATCATCGGCGTCAGCCCCTCGCCTAACGACACGGGCACTTCGCCGGGGCCGAGCGGGAGTACGGAAGCGTACCGCCACAGATCCCATCGCGCGTTCGGGGCGCCACGGGGCGCGTCGTACCGCGTCAGCAGCGGTTGGCCGCACACCGGACACACGCCGGCCGCCGCCGCCCCAGACTGCTGATAGTCGCACGCCGAGCAGTACAACGACCAGCGGTGCGAAGCGGTCGCGTCAACGGAGCGCGCGACAGTCGTTGCCGACGCGGTCACGCCGCTCCCTCGTGCCGCAGCGCCGCCCCGTCGCTCGGACCCACCGTCGGCCCCGTTCCCGCCGGCGCGAGTGCAGCCGGCGCGAGTGCCGCCGGCCGCGTCGGATCGCTCGCCGCGAGGCCGGCGAGCACGCGGGTCGCACTCTCCTCCGTCCAGCCGGGCAGCTCGGCGACCTGGGCCGGGGTCGCGGCGCGGAGCGCGGCCACGCTGCCGAAGTGCTGCAGCAGCTGACGGCGCTTCACGGGCCCGATGCCGGGGATCGTCATCAGCTCCGACGTGACGGTGCGTACGGCGCGGCGCTTCCGCTGGAACGTCACGGCGAATCGGTGCGCCTCGTCGCGTGCCTGCTGCAACATCCGCAGTGCGGGCGAGCGGCGCGAGATGCGCACCGATTCGCTTCGCCCAACGACGAACACCTCCTCCTCCCGCTTCGCGAGCGAGATCATCGGCAGCTCGGCAAGCCCGACGGCGTCGATCGCGTCCTTCGCCGCGTTGAGCTGTCCTTTGCCACCGTCGATCACGACGAGGTCGGGGAGCGCCCGCTGCTCTTCGAGCCGTCGCCGGAAGTAGCGGCCGACCACCTCGTGCATCGACTTGAAGTCGTCGATCCCCTGTACCGTCTCGACCTTGAACTTGCGGTACTCGCTGCGCTTCGCGCGCCCGTTCTCAAACCACACACAGCTCGCGACCGTGTCGGTCCCCTGCGCGTGCGAGATGTCGAAGCACACGAGCGACCGCGGCACGCGCTTGAGGCCGAGCTCGCGCTGCAGCTCGTAGACCGGATCGGCGGCCCGCTCGCCAGCTTCCATGTTCGACAGCTTCATCTCTTCCAGCAGGTGTCGCGCGTTCTGCTCCGCGAGGTCGACGAGCTGCCGCCGCGATCCGCGCTGCGGAACGAGCACCTTCGTGCGTTCCAGCGCTGCCTCGAGCATCTCGCGGTCGGGGAAGTCGAACGGGACGAGCAGCTCACCGGCGCGCTCCTCGCTCGCGCCGAGGTAGCTGCGGGCGAGGAACGCGGCGAGCGCGTCCGCGTCGTCGGCGCCGTCGACGTTCTCCAGAAAACGGTGGTCGCGCGCGAGCAGCTTGCCGCTCCGGATGCGCAGGATCGCGACGCCCGCGTCGTCGCCGTCGCGCGCGTATCCGACGACGTCGCGGTCGCCGCCCTCGAGCTCCAGGACGACCGTCGGTTCCTGCATCCGCTCCAGGTGCTTCAGCGCGTCGCGAAGTTCGCCCGCGCGCTCGAAGTCGAGCCGCTCGGCCGCGTCCTGCATGCGCGCGCTGATGCGGCGGACGACCTCGTCGGTCTTGCCGTCGAGGAACACGACCACCTCGTCGATCATGCCG
>DASWUT010000504.1:0-2042 GCA_036401455.1 Gemmatirosa sp.
TCGGGGAAGCCGGTCGAGGTCAGATAGTTAGGCAGCGCGTCGAACCACACGTACGTCGCCTGCGTCTCGCCGTCGCTGGTCGGATGCGGGAAGGGCACGCCCCACGCCAGGCGCGCCCGACTGGCGGACACGTCCTCGAGCCCCTGCGCGAGCAGGCCGAGGATCTCGTTGCGCCGGCTCTCGGGCTGGCAGAACTCGGCGCGGTCGCGGAGCAGCCGCTCCAGAAACGGCTGGTATCGCGACAGGCGGAAGAACCAGTTGCGTTCCGCCGTCCACTCGAGCGTGCGCGTCGGGTGCAGCTCGCAGCGGCCGTCGACGATCTCCTCGTCGGTCTTGAATGCCTCGCAGCCGACGCAGTACCAGCCCTCGTACGTGCGCTCGTAGAAATCGTCGGGGTTGCGCGCGAAGATCCGTTCGATGAGCGCGCGCACGCCGCGCTGGTGCTGCGGCGCGGTCGTGCGGACGAACTGGTCGTAGTGCACGTCGAGCGACGCCCACGCGTTCTCGAACGTGGTCGCGACCTCGTCGACGAGCGCCTGTGGGGACATGCCGCGCGCTTCCGCCGCCTGCTGCACCTTCTGCCCGTGCTCGTCCATGCCGATCGAGAAGTGCACGGCGCGGCCGGCCAGCCGGTGGTAGCGCGCGATCGCGTCGGCGCCGACCTTCTCGAGCGCGTGGCCGAGGTGCGGGTCGCCGTTGGCGTAGTCGATCGCCGTCGTGATGTAGAACGGGCGCATCGGCATCATGCGCCGCCCGTTGGGCCGCCAGCGCGCCCGCCGTTTGGCCGGCCACGACGCCCGCCGCGTCGCCCACGGCGGCGCGCCGCCGTCTCGTCCGGCGTTTCGCCATCCACGACCGCGATCGGTTCGTCGTCGCGAGACTCGGGTGCGATCGGGACCGCGGCCGTCGCGATCTCAGCCAGCGCGGTTTCGGCGGTCGCGATCTCGGCGGTCGCGACCTCGGCGGTCGCGATCTCGGGGATCGCGATCTCGGGGATCGCGATCTCGGCGGTCGTGATGTCGACGCCGACGACGGTCGTCGCGCCCTGGCCGAACTCGTCTGGCGTGCCCGCGGTGGCCGCCGCGGCGACCTCGCGGCGCAGCTCGTCGAGCGGCACGATGCGCGTCTCGCCGTCGAGTGCGCGGAGCGTCACGCGCTCGCGGAAGATGTCCGTCGCGATCACCTTTTCCTCGCCGCGGGCGGTGGCGAGGACGCGCCCTTCCTTGGGAAATCGCTTGCGCTGCTGCACGTAGAACTCGTGCTCGTAGCGCAGCGAGCACATGAGCCGCCCGCACGCGCCGGAGATCTGCGTCGGGTTGAGCGACAGCCGCTGGTCCTTGGCGACGTTCAGGTTGACCGGGCGCAGCTCGGGAAGCCACGTCGCCGAGCAGTACTCGCGCCCGCAGCGCCCGACGCCGGTGAGGCGCTTGGCCTCGTCCCGTACGCCGATCTGCTTCAGCTCGATGCGAGCGCGGAACACCGCCGCGAGGTCGCGCACGAGCGCGCGAAAGTCGACGCGCTTCTCGGCCGTGAAGTACAGCGTCAGCTTGCGGCGATCCCACTGCCACTCCGCGTCGGTCAGCTTCATCGCGAGGTTGTGCGCACGCACGCGCGCGATCGCGGTGCGACGCGCCTCGTCGTCGAGCGTGGCCAGCTCTGCGGCGCGCGCGACGTCGTCGGCGCCCGCGGGGCGCAGCATGCGCTTGGCCGGGGCGGCCTCGCCGACCGGCCCCGCGGCCGGCCCGCCCAGCGACTCGCCGTTCGCGACGAGGGCGAGCGCGCCGTGGGCGACCCCGGCGTAGCGCTTTGCGGCGAGCGCGCCCGTGGCGTGCACGCGGCCGAGGTCCTCGCCCCGGTCGCCCTCGACGATCACTGCGGCGCCCACCGCGGGTGGGTCGTCCGCGGACCAGGCGTAGAACTCCTTCCGGTTCCCCTTGAATGCGACTTCGACGAGGTGTGGCATCTCGTAGAAGGATAACCGCGCGAAGGGGAGAGACTTAGCCCGCGACGCGCCCCATCCGGAGGAACTTCTCCCGGCGCCG
>DASWUT010000505.1:0-10030 GCA_036401455.1 Gemmatirosa sp.
CCAGCGGCGGCACCGCCGCCGCGGTCGCCGCGAACCTCGGCGAGGTCGGACTCGGCACCGACACCGGCAACTCGATCCGCGGGCCGTCGTCGCACCTCGCGCTCGTCGGGATCCGGTCGACGATCGGCCTAACGACGCGCGCGGGCGTCGTCCCGCTCAACCTCGGCTACGACATCGCCGGCCCGATGGCGCGCACCGTCGCCGACGCGGTCGCGGTGTTCCAGGTGGTCGCGGGCTACGACGCGGCCGACACGACGACGGCCGTCGCGCGCGCGCACCCGACGCCGCGCTACGCGGACGCGCTCGTGCGCGACGGACTGCGCGGCGCGCGCCTCGCGGTGCTGCGGCAGGCGTACGCGCGCCCGTCGGCCGACGCCGAGGTGCTCGCGGTGTTCGATCGCGCGGTGGGGGATCTGCGGCGCGCGGGGGCGACGGTGCTCGACAGCGTGCCGATCGCGGGGCTCGACTCGCTGCTCCGGATCGAGACCGGCGAC
Source organism: Gemmatirosa sp. (assembly GCA_036401455.1). Lineage (GTDB taxonomy): Bacteria > Gemmatimonadota > Gemmatimonadetes > Gemmatimonadales > Gemmatimonadaceae > BPUI01. The sequence continues at coordinate 495 of DASWUT010000505.1, forward strand.
TGCAACCGTTTCCGCTACGACCTCGAACGCTGGCTCGCGAGCACGAACGGGCGCGCGCCGGTGCACACGCTCGACGAGATCGTCCGCTCGGGCCGGTTCCACCCGTCGATCGAGCCGCGCCTCACCTACGCCCAACGCGCCACGACGCCGCCCGAAACGAGCCCCGGGTGTGCGGCCGAAGAACGCGTGCGCGCCGGCGTCCGCACCGCCGTGCTGCACGCGATGGATGCGCTGAAGCTCGACGCGCTCGTCTACCCGACGTGGAGCAACCCGCCGCGCCTCATCGGCGACCTCAACACGCCAGCAGGTGACAACAGCCAAGTCTTCTCGCCGATCACGGGGTGGCCGGCGGTGCAGGTGCCGATGGGGTACACGCGGGGCAACCTCCCCGCCGGCCTCACGCTGTTCGGGCGGGCGTGGAGCGAGCCGACGCTGTTCCGGCTCGCGTACGGCTACGAGCAGGCCACCGAGCACCGCCACTCGCCGGCCAGCACCCCGCCGTTGCGCTGAACGCCGCGCGTGCGCCCCGCTCAGCGCAGCAGCGGGTACGCCGCCCGCGCGTTCTCGCGCAGCACGCCGCGCGCGAGCGCCTCGGCCCCGGCGCGGTCGATCTCGCCGTCGCGCAGCATCGCCGTCAGCGTGATGCCTAACGCTCGCCGCGCGTTGCGCGAGGCCACCCACGCGGCCTGTTCCCACCCCTGCCCCGGCCCGCCGTCGAAGGCGTCGCTGCCGTAGAGCACCTTCTCGGGCCACTCGTCGAGCCAGGGTCGGAGCACGCCCGCGAGCACCGCCGGCTCGACGAGCAGGTCCATCATCGAGATGTCGGCGTAGACGTTGGGCTTCGCCAGCAGCGCCTGCGTCTCGCCGACGAGCGGCCACCCGCCGTGGACGAGGACGAAGTTGGTTCCGCGAAGCGACGAATCGTTGAGCGCGGGTTCCAGCAGGTGCGGCGCGCTCCCCCGCCCGGAGTAGAAGCCGCCGAACAGCTCGAGCACGTGGATCTGCACGGCGAGCCCGCGCCGCCCGGCCTCGCGCGCGATCTCGCGAAAGAGGTAATCCTCGAGCGCCTTGTACTCCGCGTGCGTCGGCGTCCCGCCCGCGGCGTAGCGCGCGTAGACGCGCCGCGCGAGGGCCGGATCGGGGTCGTCGAAGTCGAGCGGGCGCAGGTAGGCGGCCTCGAACTTCACGCTGACCGCCCCCGCGCGCCGGTGTCGGTCGAGCGTGGGCGCGACCACCGCGCGCACGTACGCGTCGAGCGTGGGCGGAACCGCGTGCAACCCGAGGTCGCGGAGGTAGCGCCGCAGCAGGGCGGCCTCGCGCGGGTAGAGCGACCGCACGTCGGGAGTGCGCGCCGCCTCGCCGCGCACGTCGAGCGGCAGCATGAGCGCGTCGACGAACGACACCCAGCGAAAGCGCGGCGCCTCGAGGCCGGGACCCATCGCAACGCGGTTGGCGAGCATCACCTCGACGCCCGCCTGGTCGAGCGCCCACGTGGGGAACTGCGTGCCACGCGTGGTCTGCTCCCGCGCGATCGCCGAAACGAGCGGTGCACCGGCCGCGGCCGTGGTGTCTGCCGGAGCGACGCCGTAGAGCGCGCGTTGGGCCGCGCGCCACGACGGGTGCCCAGGCCGGAACCGCGCCGGGAATGGCGCAGGCGGGATGCCGTCGAGTGGCAGAGCGTCGTACTCGCTGTCGGCCGCCGCACCAGGCGCGACGGGGCGCATCGGATGGGCGTGCGCGTCGATGGCGCGCACCCCCGCGATATACGCGGCGAGCGCGGGATCGACCGGCGGCTGCGCCGCGAGCGCATCGGCGGCGAGCGGGCCAGCGCCGAACGCGGCTAGCCAGGTGCCGCAGACGAGGGTATGGAGCAGGCGACGCATGGCGATCACGGCAGCGGGTGCGTGCAGGACGGAGAGTCGCGCATAGCCTAGCCGCGTCGTCACGAAAAGGTGGACCCTGCTTGCGCCGGGTGACGACGGAAGTGCGACCTGGCGCCGTCTCGCGTGATCGGCGTGTCACGCGCGCTCCGACGCGCGCCACGCATATTCCGCGCAGCTCGCACGTCCACGCGTACCGCCCCGTCCGACCGCGGCACGCCTCCCCATCGCGTCTCCGTCATGCCGCGCGCTCCCCGGCTGCTCACCGCAATCCTCGTCCTCGCCTGTGCCGGCGCCTCCGCGGCCGCGCAGCCCGCTCCCACGCCCGTGCCGCCCGTGGCGCCCGTGGCGACCAGCCCCGCCGTCCAGGCGCGCGTCCGCGCCCTGCATGCCCTCCTCGACGAGCAGTGGGAGTACGCGCTGCGCACGACGCCGGAACTCGCCTCGGTTCTCGGTGACAAGCGCTACAACGACCAGCTGAGCGACATGTCCGCGGCGGCGGCCGAGCGTGACGTGGCGGCGACGCGACGCTTCGCCCAACGGTTTGCGGCGATCGACACCGCGGGCTTCCCCGAACAGGAGCGGCTCAACCGCGACCTCATGCTGCTCAACCTGCGCACGACGCTCGAAGCCGCGCCGCTGCGCGAGTGGGAGATGCCCGTCTCGCAGATGCAGGGGCTCCACATCGATCTGCCGCAGCTGGTGACCTCGCTGTCGTTCGCGACGGTGAAGGATTACGACGACTACGTCGCGCGCTTGCGCCAGGTCCCGCGCGCCTTCGCGCAGGTCACGGCGGTGATGCGGCAGGGCATGGCCGACAGGCTGATGCCGCCGCGCATCCTGCTCACGCAGGTCGTCACCCAGTCGGACGGGATCGCGCGCCAGGTGCCCGATTCGACGCCGTTCGCGGTGCCGCTCGCGCAGATGCCGGCGACGTTCTCCGACGCGGACCGCGCACGCCTGCGCGAGGCCGTGCTCGCCGCGGTGCGCGACAGCGTGCTGCCGGCGTACGCACGCTTCACCGCGTTCGTGCGCGACGAGTACGCCCCGCGAGGGCGCACCGACATCGGCACGTGGGCGTTGCCTGATGGTCCGGCGCGGTACGCGCTCGACGTGCGCCGGATGACGACGACGCGCATGACCCCGGACGCGATCCACGCGCTCGGCCTGCGCGAGGTCGCGCGCATCGAGGGCGAGCAGCTCGCGATCGCCCGCCGGCTCGGCTTCAGCGACATCCGCCTCTTTCGCGACTCGATCGCGAAGATCCCGAGCCTGCACCCGACGTCGCGCGAGCAGATCCTCGACGAGTACCGGCACTACGTGGCGCAGATGTGGGCGAAGCTGCCCGCGCTGTTCGGCAGGCTGCCGAGGGCGACGCTCGAGATCATGCCCGTCGAGGCGTTCCGCGAAAAGGAGGCGTCGACCGCGTACAACCAGGGCACGCCCGATGGTTCGCGCCCCGGGCACGTGTTCGTCAACACCTACGACTTCGCGCACCAGCTGACGATCAACAACGAATCGACGGCGTACCACGAGGGAGTGCCGGGGCACCACATGCAGATCTCGATCGCCCAGGAGCTGCCCTCGCTGCCGCCGTTCCGCCAGCACGCGGATTACACGGCGTACGTCGAGGGGTGGGCCCTCTACGCGGAGCGGCTCGGCAAGGAGGTCGGCTTCTACCAGGACCCGTACAGCGACTACGGTCGGCTGGACGACGAGATGCTCCGCGCGATCCGGCTCGTGCTCGACACCGGGATCCACGACAAGCACTGGACGCGCGAGCAGGCCGTGGCATTCTTCCGCGCGCACTCGAGCGCGGCGGACGCGGAAGTCCAGTCGGAGACGGACCGCTACATCGCGTGGCCCGGGCAGGCGCTCGCGTACAAGGTCGGGCAGCTGACGATTTTGCGCCTGCGCGATGAGGCCCGCCAGGCGTTAGGCCCGCGTTTCGACCTCCGCGCCTTCCACGACGAGGTGCTCGGCGCCGGCGCGCTGCCGATGGACGTCTTGGAGCAGCGCATGCGCGCCTGGACGGCGCGGATGAAGGCGGGCGCCGCCGTCCGCAGCGCCGCCACGTCCAGCCCAGCTGCCACGACGGCGCTCCTGACCGCGACGCTCACTACGGCGACGCCCGTTACGGCGTCGCCGACCAGCGATCGTTCGAGCGGTCCGCGTCCATGAAGATCCCACCGTCCAGCACGAGCGAGCGCAACGTCCGGCCCGTCGTGAGCGTGACCGTTGCGCGCTGTTGGTCGGCGGCCCAGATCGCAGGTGTTTCGTGCACGGTCTCGGTGCTGCCGTCGGCGTAGGTGAGCACCAGGTTCACGGGCGCCGGCATCCCGCCGACGTTGCGCAGGGAGACGGTGTAGCCGCCCGGGGTCTGACGCACACCGTCGACGGCGAGGTCGATGTACGCGTTGGAGAAGAACCACGCGCGCCAGAACCAGTCGAGGTTCTGCCCCGACACGTCGTCGAAGGTGTCGAAGAAATCCCACGGAATCGGGTGCTTCCCGTGCCACCGGTCGATGAACGCGTGGAGCGACCGGCGGAACGCCGCGTCGCCTAACAGGTCTTTGACAGCGAGGTAGCCGAGCGATGCCTTGCCGTACTCGTTGTTGCCGAGTCCCGCACCGGAGAGAACGTCACCCGGTGTGATGATCGGCAGGTCCTCGACCGGTGACGGATCGCGGATCCACCCCGCGACGCGGAACTGCTGGTAGAAGCCGGTCTCGCGCGCGGCGCCGACGTCGGCGAGGCCGATGAGGTACTCGAACGTCGTCGCCCAGCCCTCGTCCATGAAGCCGTACCGTGTCTCGTTGATCCCCATGTAGAAGGGGAACCACGTGTGCGCGATCTCGTGCTCGGCGACGAAGCGGGAGAACGTGGTGTCGCCGGTGCTTCCGTCGTTGACCATCATCGGGTACTCCATGTCGGCGCTCCCCTGCACCACCGTCGTCTTCTCGTACGGGTAGGGCACGCCGGGCCAGTTGCGCGACAGCCAGTCGAGCGAGTGGCGACCGAACTGCACCATGTGGTGGAAGTCGACGGCCGTGTCGTTGTACGCCGACTGCACGCCCGCGCGCCGACGCGTGGCGGTGTCGACGACGACGCTGGCCGCGTCCCATACGTAATGGTCGCTGAGGGCGAAGGTCACGTCGGGCACGCCCGTCGCGGTGAAGCGCCACGCGACGGGCGTGCCCGACGTCGCAGGCGGCGTGACGACCGTCCGGGCGGCCATCTCGGCCCGCGTCGCGACGTGAATCGTCGTGTCGGCGGTGAGCGATGCGCGGAAGCGGCGGAGGGGCTCGGGGCGCAGCACCGCGGCGGCGTTCGCGAGCGTGCCCGTGCCCCAGACGACGTAGTTGGCGGGCACCCGCACGGTCACGTCGTAATCGTTGAAGTCGCTGTAGAACTCCTGCGCGTCGGTAAACGTCATGCGGTCCCACCCGTTGTAGTCGTCGTAGACGGCCACGCGCGGGTAGAAGTACGCGAGGTAGAACGTCGTCGAGTCGAGCATTCCCTCGCGGCCGGCTTCGCGCGAGAGATCGTAGTGCCAGTCGACCGATAGCCGCACCGAGTCGTGGGGCAGGAGCGGCGTCGCGAGGCGCACGGCGCGGTTGGTGAAGGTGCGCGCATCGTCGAGCCACGGAGTCGCGGTGCCATTGACGGCGAACGCGTCGACGTGCACGCCCGAGGTCAGGTAGTCCGGGCTCGCTGGCGCCTCGCGCGGCGCGCCGGGCCTGTGAATGTTGACGAACAGCTTGAAGACGAGCGAGCGCAGCGTGTCGGGGCTGTTGTTCGCGTACACGATCTGTTCGGTCCCACGCACCGCGCGGTCCGGCGGGAGCGTGGTGAGTGCGATCGTGTAGCGTGCGTGGTTCTGCCAGTAGCGCGGTCCCGGACGTCCGTCGGCGGAGCGCGTGCCGAGGGTGAACGCGCGCTTGATGGCGCGCGGAACGTAGAGGCCCGGCGCCGGCGATCCGTGGGCGGTCGCGACCTGCGCCGGCGCGCGCGCGGGAGCGAGCGTCGTGAGCGTCGCACCGGCGAGCGCCGCGCCGATCGCGAGCGCCGTCTTCCCCTTCAGCACACCCACCATTCGTTGCCTCCATGGCCCGTTCCGTCCTGCGTCTGCCCCGTGGCCGCGGCACGGCAACGATCACGCCGCCACGGACCGCGCTGTAGGATACGCCTCGTGACGACGATCGCCGACGCGCCGCCGGGCGCCGCCCACGCGTACGACCCATTCCTCGCCGAACGGCTCGAGGCGCGCGTGTCCGGGTTCGCCCGCTACGGCGCGCTGCTCACCGAGTTTCACGACTGGGTGCGCACCGCGGTCGACGCGCAGGCGGCGATGACGGACCGCGACGCCCCGCCGCGCCTCGAAACGTACGATCTCGACGGCCGCGTCGTGACCCGGATCGTGCTCAATCCGACCTACGCCGCGCAGCACGACCAGGTCTATGCGCGCGGAATCGTCGGTCTTCCGTACCGCGACGGCGCGCCCCACCTCCTGAGCTTCGCGCTGGGGTACCTTCTGTCGCAGGCAGACATCAGCCTGCACTGCCCCGTCACCCTCACCGGCGCGGTCGCCTACGTGCTCGGCTACTTCGCCCCCGAGCCACTGCGCGCGCGCTACCTGCCCGACCTCACGCGCATGGACGGGCGCGCGATGACGGGCGGCACGTGGGCGACCGAGCTACATGGCGGCAGCGACGTCGGAGCGACGACGACCGAGGCGCGTCCCATCAGCCCGCACTCCGATGCGGACGCGCGCCACGCCGGCGCGACGCACGCGCTGCACGGCCTCAAGTGGTTCACGAGCAACGCGAATAGCGGGCTCGCGCTCGCCACCGCACGGCCGACGGGCGCGCCGCCCGACTCCACGGGGCTCGGCCTCTACCTCGTCCCGAGCCACCTCGGCGACGGGCGCGTCAACCACTACCGCATCCGCCGCCTGAAGGAGAAGCTCGGCACGCGCGGCTTACCGACCGGCGAGATCGACTTGTTAGGCGCCGACGCCGTCGAAGTCGCCGCGCCGCCGCACGGGCTGCGGCTGATGCTCGAGGCGCTCACCTACAGCCGCGTGCACAACGCGGTCGGCGCCGCCGGCGTGCAGCGCCGCGCGCTGTCGGAGGCGCTCGCGTGGGCAACGCACCGGCGCGCCTTCGGCCGCGCGATCGCCGCGTACCCGATGGTACAGGACACGCTCGCCGAGATCGCCGTGCAGTGGCGCGCGGGCACCCTGCTCGCGTTCGAGGCGGCGGTGGCCGTCGACGACGCGCTTCGCGACCCGGCGCGCCGCGTCTGGCTGCGCCTGAGCACCGCACTCGCGAAGTACCTGACCGCCGACGATGCCGTGGCCGCCGCGCGCGCCACGCTCGAACTCCTCGGCGGCAACGGGTACACGCGCGACTACCCCGTCGAGCGTCTGCTGCGCGACGCGCAGGTCCTGACCGTGTGGGAGGGGCCCGCGAACATCCAGGCGCTCGAGCTGCTGCGCCTGTTGCACCCGCGGTACGGCGGGTTCGCCGCGTACGAGCGGCGCGCGGGCGAGGTCGTGACGAGGTTGCCTAACACGCTCGACGCGCTCCGTCGCGCGCTTGCCGGTCGCCTCGCCGGGGACCGGCGCGCCTACGCCGTCACGACCGCCACACCCGAGGCCGGGCCGATGTACGCGCGCGCGCTGCTGCACCGGCTGGCGCAGAGCCTGGCTCTCGCGTTGCTGGCCGAGGATGCGACGCGCGGCGAGGCGCAGGGCGATCCGGTGCCCGCGGCCGCGGCGCTCCTGTACGCCGAGCGGATCGACCCCCCGGCGCTTGGAGACGACGACCGCGCCGCGCGCGCCGTGCTCGTCGACGCGCTGCTCCGCGCGGTCGTGACCTCCGCGCCCATCGACGCCTGAAGACGCCTAACGGATTGCCGGGTCCCGTACGGTCGGCGTCCACGCGGGGGTGAGGCGCGGCGCCGGCGCGAGCGGGAGCCACACGCTGAACCGCGAGCCCCGGCCCGGTGTGCTCTCGAGCGTCAGGTCGCCACCCATCAGCCGCGCCAGGCGGCGCGCGATCGTCAGTCCGAGCCCGGTTCCGCCGTGCCGGCGCGTGTAGACGCTCACCGGACGGTCCGCGTCGGCGACCTCGACCTGGACGAACGGTTCGAACACCGCGTCCAGTTGGTCGGCCGGGATGCCGATCCCCGTGTCCTCGACGTCGATGCGCGCGAACGCGCGACCGTCGACGCCGTGCGGCGGCGCCGCGCCGGCCGACGCCGCGACGTGGACCGCGACGCGCCCGCCGCTCGGCGTGAATTTCACCGCGTTGCCGAGCAGGTTGACGAGCACCTGGCGCAGGCGGTCCGGGTCGGCGAGCACGCGCAGACCGGCGGCCTCGGGCGGATCGACGGCGAGCACGAGCCCCTTTCGCTCCGCCTGCGGACGCACGAGCGTGGCGGCGTCGAGCACGTGCCCACGTACGACCGTCGGCTGCAGCGCGACGCTCATCTGGCCGGCCTCGACCTTCGCGAGGTCGAGCACCTCGTTGATGAGCCCGAGCAGGTGCCGCGCACTGGTCGTGACGCGGTCGAGGTAGGCGCGCTGGTCGGTGGTGAGCGGGCCGGCCAGCTCCAGCTCGAGCAGATCGACGTAGCCGAGCACGGCGTTGAGCGGCGTCCGCAGCTCGTGGCTCATGGTGGCGAGGAACTGCGTCTTCGCGTCGTTCGCGTGCTCGGCAACGACGCGGGCCGCGCGCGCCTCGACGTTGGCCGCCTCGAGCTCCTCGTTCGTCGTCCGCAGGTCGTCGGTGACGCGGGCGAGTTCCGCGTTCGCCCGCTTGAGTTCGCCCACCGTCTGCGCCAGCTCCGCCGCCTCACGCTTGCGGTCCTCGATGTCGAGCGCCGCACCGTACCAGGCGACGATCGGGTCGATCGTCCGGGCGCTGGCCGAAGTCGCGTGATCGGCGTGTCGGGCAGCTGCGGCGGCCGGGCCGACGCGCACGGGCACGACGCGCGCGACGTGCCAGCGGTACGCGCCGTCGTGGCGGCGGAACCGCGCCTCGATTTCGATCGGCTCCTCGGTCGCGATCGCGTACTCGCGTAGGGTGCGCACGCGCGCGCGGTCGTCGGGGTGGACGACGTCGGCCCAGTAACTGCCGATCGTGTCGGCCGGCGATCGTCCCGTGTACTCGGTCCAGCGCTGGTTGGCGAGGTCGATCGTGCCATCGTCGCGCCCGCTCCACGCGATGAGCGGAGCAGCCTCGACGAGCGCGCGATAGCGCGCATCGCTGGCCCGGCGGGCCATTTCTGTGTGGCGGCGATCGGTGACGTCGTCGGCGACGATGTTCACACCGACCACGCCGCCGGCCGCGTCGCGCAGCGGGTACCAGCTCTCGACCCAGGTGCGATGCACGCCTGGCGCGGCGGGCGTCTCGCCGCTCAGCTCGAGGCCGATCACGGGCTCGCCGGTGGCGAGTACGCGCCGCAGCATCGGCTCGGCTGCCGCCGCGACGCCGGGGACAACCTCGGCGATCGTGCGCCCGCGGTGCGCCTCGACCGGGCGGCCGTTGATCTCGGCCAGGCGCGCGTTGATGCGCACGAACCGAAGGTCGGCATCGAGCACGCAGAGACCGACCGGCGCGCTCTGGTAGGTGGCTTCGAGCGCGTCCA
>DASWUT010000506.1:0-14239 GCA_036401455.1 Gemmatirosa sp.
GGTGGACGCTCACCGACCAGGTCGGGGCGGTGAACGAGACCGGCGCCGTCGGCGACTCGATCGGCCGCAAGGCCGGCTTCGCCTGGGTGCCGCCCGCCCACCTGCTCGGCACCAGCGCGCGCACCGTCAAGTTCACCGTCGTCACCCCGCGCGAGGCCACGCAGGACGTCATCACCCGCCTCGGCGTGTTCGTCGACGAGCGCAGCCCGATCATCTACCTGCGCCTGCACGGGACCGCGGCACAGCGCCCCGCGGCCACGCTCAACGCGATGCTCGACCAGTTCGTCTCGGTCGCGACCGATCTGAAGAAGCGCGAGCTGAACCAGCAGGCGACGACGCTCTCCGCCCAGCTCGATGCCGCGCGCCAGAAGCTCGAGAGCTCCGAGCGCGCGCTCGAGCAGTTCCGCATCGGCGCGATCACGCAACCTTCCGAAGTCGTCGTCTCGGCCAACGAGGCGAACGGCGGCGGGACGGGAGGCGCCGCGCGCGGTGGGAACCTCACGCAGATCAGCGGCTGGCGCGACCTCATGCGCGCGCCCGCGATCACCGACCCCGTCGTGCTCCGGCTCGCCCTCTTCGTGCGTCCGGAACGGGCCGCCGATTCGGTGCTCTTTCAGAACTTCGAAATCGACCGCGGGCGGAGCCGCTTCTTCCCGGGCGACTACACCCTCAGGGTCGACGCGGGCCGGTGGACGCTCACCGACCAGGTCGGGGCGGTAAACGAGACCGGTGCCGTCGGCGACTCGATCGGCCGCAAGGCCGGCTTCGCGTGGGTGCCGCCCGCCCACCTGCTCGGGACTAACGCGCGCACGGTCAAGTTCACCGTCGTCACCCCGCGCGAGGCGACGCTCGACGTGATCAGTCGTCTCGGCGTGTTCGTCGACGAGCGCAGTCCGATCATCTACCTGCGCCTGCACGGCTCCGCGGCCCAGCGACCGGCGGCCACGCTCAACGCGATGCTCGACCAGTTCGTCTCGGTCGCGACCGATCTCAAGAAGCGCGAGCTGAACCAGCAGGCGACGACGCTCTCCACCCAGCTCGACGCGGCGCGCCAGAAGCTCGAGAACTCGGAGCGCGCGCTCGAACAGTTCCGCATCGGCGCGATCACGCAGCCGTCCGAGATCGTCGTCCCGGCCAACGAGGCGAACGGCGCCGGAACGGTCACGCGTGATCCGGTGATCAACAACTTCGCGATGCGGAAGATCGAGCTCGACGCGACCCGCACCGACCGCGAGCAGCTCGAGCGCATCGGCCAACAGATTCGGACGGGGGGCCCGCTGCCCGTCGACGCGATCAACTCCGTCAGCACCGTCGCCCGCGACCCGGGCGCCGCGCCACTCCGGACCGCGATCGCCGAGTACAACGAACGGCAGTCCAAGCTCACCAACACGCTGATCACCTTCACCGACTCCGAGCCGTCGGTCAAGCTGCAGCGCCAGGCCGTCGCGGCCGCGCGCGACAACATCCTCCGGCAGAACGCGGCGTTCATCGGCGTCCTCAAGACCCGCGAGGCCGCGTTCCAGGACCAGCTCGGCTCGGCCACGCGCGAGCTCCAGTCGATTCCGGCGCGCACGACCGAGGAGGGCGCGCTCCGCCGCGAGGTCGCCGTACAGGGCGACATTTACTCGCGCCTGCGCTCCGACTACGCGGGGGCGAGCCTCGCGCAGCAGGCGTCCGTGCCCGACGTCAAGGTGCTCGACTCGGCCGTGATGCCGCTCACGCCGTCTGGCAACACGGGCACGCGCCTGATCGCGCTCGCGACGGCGGCCGGCCTCGGCCTCGGCCTCGCGCTCGCCGTGCTGCTCGACCTGCTCGACCGTCGCTTCCGGTACCCGGAGCAGGTTACGCGCGAGCTCGGGATGTCGGTGCTCGGCGTCGTGCCGCGGATCGACGACGGCCGCGGGCGGCAATCGGCGGAGCGCGCCGCCCAGATCGTCGAGGCGTTCCGCGCCCTGCGCCTCAACGTGCGCTACGCCGCCGCGCCCAACCAGCCGGTGGCGATCGGGATCACCAGCCCCGGAGCCGGCGATGGGAAGTCGCTCATTGCCAGTAATCTCGCGCTGGCCTTCGCGCAGGGCGGGTGGAAGACGGTGCTCGTCGACGCCGACGTGCGCCGGGGCCAACTCAACGGCACGTTCGACCTTCCGGCATCGCCGGGGCTCGTCGAGTACCTCGAGGGCACGAGCCTGCTGTCGGAGGTCGTCCACCCGACCGGGCACGAGAACCTGTCCGTCGTCCCCGGCGGCCAGCGCCACCGCCGCGCCCCGGAGCTGCTCGCCACGGCCCGGCTCGAGCAGCTGCTCGTGGCGCTCGGCGCCGACCACGACGCGATCATCGTCGACACGCCACCGTTAGGCGCGGGCACCGACGCCTACGCCGTCGGCACGGCGTGTGGGCAGCTCGCTGTCGTCCTCCGCAGCGGCGTGACCGACGTGCGGCTCGCCAAGGCGAAGCTCAAGATCTTCGACCACCTGCCGATCGCCGTCGCGGGCGCGATCCTCAACGGCGTTGGGACGGAGTCGAACATGTATCAGTACTATTCGTATGATCCTGACTACGTCGTCGTCGACGACGCGCCCGAGCAACCGCTGCTCCCCGGCGACACAGGTGCGGTCCGCGATACGCGCACCCCGGTGGGGCGTTAGCGCCACGTTGTAGCACGCGAAGCGCGCGGCATTCGCGCGACGGACAGGACGACACACGCCGGGGCGAAGCGCGACTGCTACGCTCCGGCTGTGACGTACATCGGGTACAAGGTGGCGCACGTTCGTGACGCTACTTTTTCCGTGCGGGGTGCCGACATTCATTGCCGTGCGGCACCGGCGGCAGTACGATTGTGACGTGGCGACGACCGACGCCGAAGATCCGCCCGGCCGTTTCCCATCCGATTCCATGATGCCTTTCCCCGTCCCCTGTCGCCGCTCGCTCGCCCAACTGTGGCGCGCGGGCCTGTGCGTCGCGCTGCTTGCCCCGGCACGCGCGGCGTTCTCGCAGGCGCCGGTGCAGCCGCCGCAAACCCAGGCGCAGCAGACGCTTCCACAGCCCGCGGCGGTTCTCAGCGAGCGGCCCGTGCCCGCCGTGGTCACGGCGAATACGCCGGATGCGACCCGGTCGCAGCTGACGGCGCGCCTCGACTCGCTCGCGCGGCTCGACACGACGAGCGCTGCGGGCGGCTCGCGGCGGACCGAAGTCGACGAGATCCGGCGACGCCTTACGGTCGGCGACTTCCGCTCCGGTGACCGGTTCCTGATCCAGGACCTACTGCTCGGCCGCCCCGGCACCGGCGGCGACACGGTCATCGTCCGCGACGGTCCGACCGGCCCGGTGTTCTCGCTCAACACGTGGGCCGACGCGTCCCTGGTCGGTGTTCTGCGGTCCGAGCTCCCCAACACGGTCGCCGAGTACGAGCGCACGTACGTTCGCGACCCGCGCCTCCGCGTGGTCCCGCTCACGCGCGTCGCGATCGTCGGTGGAGTGCCCCGCCCCGGGTATTACACGGTCGATCCCGACCGGCAGATCACCGACGCGATCACGCTCGCCGGCGGCCCCGGCGCATCCAACCAGAAGAAGGGTCGGATCATGGTGAACCGCGGGTCGAAGCGGCTCTACGACACGAAAGCGGTGCAGACCGCGATCCGCGACGGCCGCACGCTCGACGACCTCGGCATTCGCTCGGGCGACGAGATCCGCGTCGAAGAGCCCAAGCACAGCAGCTTCCCGAGCCTCGCGACGATCTTCTTCGGGATCTCGGCGCTCACGAGTTTGGTGTATCTGATCCGCTCGGCGTACAACACGAACTGACTGCCGTGCTGCGCCGCGACACCGTGCTACCCTCCCTGCGGAGCTTACCGCCAGGCCTCTTCGTCCCGAACGGGGACGTGGGGGCTGGGCCGTTCGCCAACGCCCACATGAGCGCGCACGTCGGCCTCGGCCGCGCAGCCCTCACGACGACCGGCGAGATGGCCGTCACGCCCTGGCCGGCCGCCACGACGGTCTCGATCAGTACGCCGGCGCCGGGGCCGATGGACGAGCTGGGGGTCACGCCTGCCGAGCGCCTCGAGTGGCTCACGCGCGTGATGAACATCGTCATCGCTGCCATCGCGTTGTTGCTGCTCGCGCCGATCTGCGTCATCGTTGCGTTCGCGGTGAAGCTCTCGTCGCCCGGGCCCGTGTTCTACACGCAGACCCGTGTGGGACTCGACCGGCGCTGGCGTCGCCCGGCGGGCGGTGCTCCCGGCGAGCGCCGCGTCGAGGATCTGGGCGGGCAGCCATTCACGATTCTCAAGTTCCGCTCGATGCGCGTGAACGCCGAGGCGAACGGCCAGGCTGTGTGGGCCACGAAGCAGGACGCGCGCGTCACCCCGGTCGGCGCGATCATCCGCAAGACGCGCCTCGACGAGGTGCCACAGCTGATCAACGTGCTGCGGGGCGAGATGAACATCGTTGGCCCGCGCCCCGAACGCCCGAGCATCGTCGTCCGCCTGCGTGCGGAGATCCCCGAGTACACCCAGCGACTGCGCGTGCGCCCCGGCATCACGGGGTGGGCACAGATCAATCACAGCTACGATTCGTGCCTCGAGGACGTGAAGGAGAAGGTGCGCTACGACCTGGACTACATCGGTCGGCAGAGCGTGTGGTTCGACATGCGGATCATGTGCATGACGCTCCCGGTGATGGTGTTCCGCAAGGGCGCGCACTAACGGGAATGCCGACGCGGCGACTCCGCGTCGCCGCACTGATCGACACGTACGAGGTGTTCGGGGCCGGGCGGCAGCTCGCGCCGATGGGACCGGCCCTCCGCGACCACGGCGTGACGCACCGCGTGCTGCTGTTCCACCGCGCTGGGCGCGAGCGGCCCCCGTACGCTTCGTACCTCGACGCGCTCGGCGCCGATCATGTGATCGTCCCCGAGCACGGGCCGGCAGACGCACGCGTGCTGAAGCGCACCGCGGCCCAACTCGCGGCGTTCGATCCTGACATCGTCGAGACACACGGCTACAAGCCGTCCACGATCGTGGCCACACTCCGGGCGGTTGCCGCGCCTCGCTGGAGCTGGCTCGCCTTTTTCCACGGCGGCACGACGGAGAACGCCAAGGTTCGCGCGTACAACTGGATCGACCGGCGCGCGATGTCGCGCGCCGACCGCCTCGCGGTCATGTCGCTGGCGCACCGCGAGGCGTTCGCGCATCTGGGCGACCGCGTCCGCGTCGTCTACAACGCGGTGGCGGAGCTTCCGGCGCCTAACGGCGCGCCAACGCTCCGGGTGCGCGAGCTGTTCTGCCCCACGCCCGCCGCCGACGAGGTCGTCCTCGGCGTGATCGGTCGTCTCTCGTCGGAGAAGGGCGTCGACGTGTTCCTCGACGCTTGCCGACGGCTCGTCGATGCTGGCGAGCGATTCCGTGCCGTGATCGTCGGCGACGGGCCAGACCGGATGTCACTCACCGCGCGCGCCGCCGCGCTCGGCCTGGACGCGTGTGTCGCGTTCGCCGGGACGCTCCGCGACGTGGCGCAGGTGTACCGGCAGCTGACATGCGTCGTGATCCCGTCGCGCAGCGAGGGGCTGCCGAACGTGCTGCTTGAGGCGCTCGACCACGACCTGCCCGTGGTTGCGACGCGCGTCGGTGCCGTTCCCGAAGTGCTGACCGATCCGCTCGCGGGGGTGATCGTGCCACCCGTCGATCCAGACGCGCTCGCCGATGGCATCCGGCGGGCGATCGCGCTCGCGCGCACCCCGGGCGCGGCCAGCGCGCGCGCATCGACCGTTAGGCTATTCTCGCTCGACGCGCGGGTCGATGCGCACCTCGCACTCTACGCCGAGCTCGCCGACACGATCGGCGTCCCGGTGGTCGCGGGCGCGGCGTAGAAGGCGAGGTACCACTCGGCGAAGCGCCGCACGCCCTCCTCGACCGGCGTCGCGGGTGCGAAGCCGACGTCCCGGATCAGCTCCGTCACGTCGGCGGAGGTGGCCGGGACGTCGCCCGGCTGCATCGGCAGCATGCGCATGACGGCCGACTTACCAAGCGCGTGTTCCAACGCGGCGATGAAGCGGAGGAGCTGGACCGGCGCGCTGTTGCCGATGTTGTACACGCGGTATGGCGCTGACGAACTCGCCGGATCTGGAGCGCCGGCATCCCACGCCGGATTCGGCGTCGCGGGGTGGGCCAGCGCACGTACGACGCCCTCCGCGATGTCGTCGACGTACGTGAAGTCACGCTGCATGTCGCCGTTGTTGTACACGTCGATCGGTTCACCGGCGAGGATCGCGCGCGCGAACTTGAACAGCGCCATGTCCGGGCGCCCCCACGGCCCGTACACCGTGAAGAAGCGCAGCCCGGTCGTCGGCAGTCCGTACAGGTGGCTGTACGTGTGGGCCATGAGCTCGTTCGCGCGCTTCGTCGCGGCGTACAGACTCATGGGATGACTCACGTCATCGTGGACACTGAACGGCATCTTCGTGTTCAGCCCGTAGACCGACGATGTCGACGCGTACACCAGATGCCGGACACGCGCGTGCCGGCATCCCTCGAGCACGTGCAGAAAGCCGACGCGGTTGGCGTCGATGTAGTCGTGCGGGTGGTCGATGGAGTGCCGCACGCCCGCCTGCGCCGCGAGGTGGACCACGCGGTCGACGTCTCCGCGCGCGAACACCGACTCCATGCCCGGACGGTCAGCCAGCGTGAGGCGGACAAACTCGAACCGGGCGTGCGCTCGCAGCCGCGCGAGCCGCGCCTCCTTCAACGACGGATCGTAGTACGCGTTCAGGTCGTCGAGGCCGATCACGCGCTCGCCGCGCGCGAGCAGTCGCTCGGCGACGTGCATGCCGATGAATCCGGCGGCGCCGGTAACGAGAACAGCAGCAGACATGAGCAGACTGGACCGGGTGACCACCACACGCGCGCCACGTCGGGCGCGTCGCCAGCGTCAGTGTGGTGCAACGTTAACGATGGGTGTCGGCGCGATTGTCAGAAGAAAAAGTTCGCGACATGCCGGGGACGCCGACCGGCTTCAGTATATTCACGACCAGCATGACTGATCAGCGCGCGTCCAGCCCGCCGCCCGGGCGGATCCGCATCATGTTCTTGATTCGCGAGATCGCGGTCGGCGGCGCCGAACGGCAACTCGTGCTGCTGGCCCGCGGCCTTCCGCGCGACCGGTTCGACGTCACCATCGTGTCGATGTACGACTCCGCCGGCCCGATCTGGGACTCCCTGGAGTCAGCGCCGCATGTACGTCGCATCGCGATCGGCAAGTTCGGCCGCTGGGACCTCGCGAGCTTCTTCCGGCGCCTCGTGCAGGTGACCCGGGACGTGCGGCCGCATCTCGTGCACGGTTACATGATCCCCGCCAACGAGATCTCGTTGTTCGCAGGGCGCGTCGTCGGTGCGAAGGTGGTCTGGGGAGTGCGCATCTCCGACCAGGATCCCACGGCGTACACGCGATTCCGCCGCACGGTACACCGCGCCGGCGTCCGCCTGTCGCGGTTCGCGGATCTGGTGATCGCCAACTCCTTCGCTGGCCGTGCGTCGCATATCGCCGAGGGCTACGGCCGCGAGCGGTTCGTCGTGATCCCCAACGGCGTCGACGTCGACCACTTTCGCCCGGACGCCGAAGCGGGCCGACGGTGGCGTGCCGCCGTCGGTCTCGGCCCCGGCGATCTGGTCGTCACGCTGCCGGCCCGTATGGATCCGATGAAGGGGCACCCGATCTTCCTCGATGCAGTCGCGCGTGTGCTGGCCGCCCTTCCCGACCGGCCGATCCGCGTCGTGTGCGCCGGCGACGGCCCGGACGCGTATCGCGAGCGCATGCGAGCGCTCGCCGACGAGATCGGGGTTGGCTCGCGCGTGACGTGGACGCCGGCGTTCCGCGACGTCGTCGGCCTGTACAACGGCTCCGACGTCGTCGCGAGCGCCTCGGTCTTCGGCGAGGGCTTTCCCAACGTGCTCGCGGAAGCGATGGCGTGCGGAACACCCTGCGCCGCCGCGGCGAGCGGGGACGCCCGACTCGTCGTCGGCGACGCGGGCGTCGTCGTGCCGCCGCGCGCGACCGATGCGCTCGCCGACGGGATCGTGCGCCTGCTCTCGCTCGACGCCGCGGCCCGCGCCTCGCTCGGTGCCCGGGCGCGCGCGCACGTGGTGGACAGCTTCACGATCGCGCGGCTGGTCGAGCGGTCGGCCCAGGCCTTCGAAGCGGTCGTTCGCGGCACCGCGGCCGAGGGCGTGCCCGAGCCCGTCGCATAGACGCTCGCATTCACTCCGGAGCGTTGCACGGGTGACATCGGCCGCGGGCTGTCGTCACCCCGGGTACACCGGACCTCATCTCGCGAACGATGCACTACCTCGTCACCGGCGGCGCCGGCTTTATCGGACGGCAGCTCTGCGCGGCGCTCGTCGCGCGCGGCGACCGCGTTACCGTCCTGGACATCGCGGCCGACACGCCAACACAGGGCGCGACGCCGTCCATCCGATACGTCCGCGGCGACGTGCGCGATCCCGTTGCGGTGCGCACGGCCCTCGCGGAGTGCGACGCCGTGTTTCATCTGGCGGCCGCGCACCACGATTTCGGCATCGACCACGCCACGTACTTCGGCGTGAACGAGGGGGCGGCGGGCATCCTCTGCGCCGCGATGGAAGCGGCGGGCGTGCGCGACGTCTGTTTCTACTCCAGCGTGGCCATTTTCGGCGACGCCCCCGAACCGCACCACGAGGATGCGCCAACTGCGCCGAACAACGACTACGGCGCGTCGAAGCTCGCCGGCGAGCGGGTGTTCCGGCGTTGGGCGGATGACGCTCCGGGTCGACGCGTGCTGGTCATCCGACCGACGGTGACCTTCGGCGCCGGGAACTTCGCCAACATGTACTCGCTCATCCGGCAGATCGACAGCGGGCTGTTCGTGCAGGTCGGTGCCGGCGAGAACGTGAAGAGTCTGTCCTACGTCGAGAACCTCGTCGATGCGACGCTCTTCCTCTGGGACCGGCCGACGGGCGCTTCGTTCGACGCGTATCACTGGGTGGAGAAGCCCGATCTGACCAGCGGGCAGATCGCCACGGCGATCTCCGCCGCCCTCGGGCGCGCCGCGCCGCGTGTGCGGGTTCCGCTTGCCGCCGCCGTCGCCCTCGCGGCACCGTTCGACCTCGTCATACGGCTGACTGGGCGGAATCTGCCCATCTCGTCGGCCCGTGTCCGGAAGCTCGCGGCAGACCAGACGCGATTCGAAGCCGACAAGGTGCGGGCCGCCGGATTTCGGCCGCGCGTGACGCTCGACGAGGGGATCCGGCGCATGGTCGCGTGGTACCGCGAGGAGGGTCGCCGTGCGACGCCGGTCCGCCGTCTGCCGCCCGCGATCCCCATTCCGTTCGACGCGCTCGCGGCGCGGCAGGGCTGAGCCGGGAGAGCGGATGTCGATTCCATCAGCCAGAACGTTCTTCTTCCCCGTCGCAGGCGCGGCAGCGGACCCCGACGCGTCGACCGAGACGCGGTTCTTCCGGTACCTGCGGCTGCCGAACGGGACGTACAAGACGACGTACCCGAACCGCATGCCCGACGTGGACGCGATCGTCGCCGACGCGCTCACGCCGGGAACCCACGTCGACGTCCTCGACGTCGGCGTCTCGTCCGGCGTGACGACGCTCGAGTTGATCGACACGCTCGAGGCGCGCGGACTCGAACCAGACGTCGTGGCGGTGGACCTCGCCATCTCGGCTTTTCTGCGCCGGATTTCCGGCGTCGATCTGCTGTGCGATCCTACCGGCCAGGTTCTGCAGATCGCGACGCCGATCTTGACCAAGGGAAGACCGCACGACCCCGGAGGATCGCTCGCGCGCATGGCGCTGCACCGCGTCTTCGAAGCCGCCGAGCGCGTCGTCGGCGGACCGCGCGGCGCGACCCGGGGTACGCCGGTACAACTGATCTCGCCGCGACTCACGCGTCGGCCGCGTGTGGCCGTGCGCGAGCACGACCTCACGACGCCGCGACCGGAGTGGCGCGACCGGTTCGACGTCGTCCGGGCAGCAAACGTGCTCAATCGCGACTATTTCGACGAGCCGACGCTCGTACGCATGCTCGCCTACCTCACCACGTACGTCCGCGTGCGCGGCCTGCTCGTCCTGTGCCGCACGCACGACGACACGCGGACGAATCACGCGAGCGTGCTTCGCCGCGCCGACGACGGCGCGTTCTCGGTCGTCGCGCGCATCGGGGGGGGATCCGAGATCGAGTCGCTCGTCCCCGGTGAGGTGACGGCGTGAGCACGGGCGCGTTCGTCGCCGACGGCGGCTGGCACGCGCCGGTCGCGCGTGAACGCGACCTCGTGCGCCCGCTCCGGATCGCGCTCGCGACCGAGTCGGACCGTATGGGCGGTGCCGAAGCGATGCTCGCGCACCTCGCCGCAGGGCTGCGGGCCCGCGGGCACCACGTCGAGCTGCTCATCCCGGCCCGCGGGTCGGGGTGGCTGGACGCGCAACTCCAGGGTGTTGGCGTACCGAGCCGTCCGCTCACGCTCGGCCGCGTGCGCTGGACGCCGGTCGCGGAAATCCGGCGCGCGCTGGCCGCGATGCGAGCCGACGTGCTACACAGCCACATGATCGGGCTCGCGATGTTCGGCGCCGCGGCGACCGTCGGGACCGGGGTTCCGCACGTGATCACGATGCACGGGACGGGGCGAGAGACGAGCGCCGCGCGGCGCCGGTGGGCTCTCCGGGCCGCGCTCCGCTCGAGCGCCGCACCGATTGCCGTCTCGGACGGTCTCCGACGCGAGCTGCGTGGGCTGATCGGATCGGTCGCGGACCGGATGGACGTTCTCCCCAATGGCGTTCCGGAACGTCGTGGCGCGCGCGACGCGACGCGCGCGTCGCTCGGCATCGCCCGGGACGAGATCCTCGTCGTCGCGGTCGGAAACCTCTTTCACAACAAGAACCACGCGGCACTCCTCGAAGCGCTCGGTCGCCTTCCGGCCGACGTGCCGTGGCGGCTCGTGATCGCGGGCCGTCGCGAGGACGCGGCCGATGCGCTCGACGCCCGGATCGCGGCGTCTGGATGGGAGCAGCGCGCGCGCTTGCTCGGCCCGCGGGACGACATCCCGGACCTGCTCGCGGCCGCTGACGTGTTTGCGATGCCGTCGCTCAACGAGGCCCTGCCGATGGCACTGCTCGAGGCGATGTTTAGCGGCACGGCGATCGTTGCGTCGGCCGTCGGTGGCATCCCCGAGGCGGTGCGGGACGGTCGCGAGGGCCTGCTGGTTGCGCCCGGCGACATCCACGCGCTTGCCGCGGCGCTCGCCCGCGTCGTCGGCGACGTTCGCCTGCGCGGGCGTCTCGGCGACGCCGCGCGGGCGCGCGCGCGCGCCGAGTATGGAGTCGAGCGCATGGTCACGGCGCACGAAGCGCTGTACGCCCGCGTCGTGCGCCCGCGTCGCGTAGACGTTTCATCCATTCCCTGACCTCGAGCCGTCATGGCCGCGACCGTTCCTCCGACGTCTCCCGCGCCCCGTTCGGGGGCCACGCCGAATTACCGCCCGGCACCTGCCCCGCAGCGCATCGGTGAACGTCGCGGGCTCGGACGGGCAGTCCGCGCGGAACCTGCTGGCCCGCAGTCGGTCCCCGGGTACTGGCGCGGAAGCTGGAAAGCAGCGGTCGCGTTGATCGCGCTGCTCGTCGTGCGGTTGGCAGAGATCTACCCACCACTCGTGCGAATTCGTCCGACGATCGTCGCCGCGACAATAGTGGGTGCGTTACTCGCGCAACGCGTGCGGCCACAGATCTGGCGCGTCGTCTTACAGCAACCCGTGATGAAGTGGCTCGCGCTGTATTTCGCTGCCATCCTCGTCACCATCCCGTTCGCGATCTGGCCCGGCGGTGCGTTCGGTATCCTCTACGTGCTGCCGTTCATGGGCCTGATGTTTGCCGCGATCCTGGTGTGCGAGCCGACGCGCGATACGCTCGACCGACTCATCCGATGGACGGTGCTTATCGGCGGCGGGTACGCAGCGTACGTGATGGTGTTCGGCTCGATCATCATCGACAATCTGGGCGGCGCGCGACTCGGCGGGCTCGGCATGTATGACCCGAACGACCTCGCCGTTCTCGCCGTGATCATCATGCAATTGGCGATCGGGATGGCGCTTCGCGAGCGCGCGCTGTGGCGCGTGGTCGGAGCTGCCGCTGCGACCATCACGGTCATCGTCGCCCTGAAGACCGGGTCGCGCGGCGGTACGCTCGCACTCACCACCGGGATA
This sequence comes from Gemmatirosa sp., assembly GCA_036401455.1. Lineage (GTDB taxonomy): Bacteria > Gemmatimonadota > Gemmatimonadetes > Gemmatimonadales > Gemmatimonadaceae > BPUI01. The sequence goes on from DASWUT010000506.1 coordinate 12,230, forward strand.
CTCACGCTTCTGTTGGCTCAGAAGCCCAGTCGGTTCTTCGCGCTCGCAACCATCATTGCGATCGCGATTCCGCTCGCGTGGATGTTTGGACCCGAGTCGTTCCGGGTACGCACGGCATCGTTCCTCAACATCGGTAACGACTATACGTTCACCACGGACGCGGGGCGCTGGATCATTTGGCAGCGGGGGTTGGGGTACTTCATCCGGCGGCCAATCATCGGCATCGGCCCCAGCGGCTACGGGTTGCGCGAGGGCGAGTTCTTCGCCAGCCAGGGTCGAACCGGCGCCTGGCTGACGGCTCACAACACGTACTTGCAAGTGTTGGTCGAGCTCGGGATTTTCGGCGGAGTCGCGCTGTGCGGGATGATCGCTGCAGCCGTTCGTGGGGCCGTGCCACTCTGGCGTCGCCCCAAAGCGAGCGCACCGAATCGCCTCTACCGGCCCGAGATTTTTGCGATGCTCACAGGGTTCCTCGCCGGCGCGCTCTTCCTCTCGCACGCGTACAGCCCGATGCTCTTCTTCACGTTGGCCCTCGCCGTGTATGCGGGCCGGGTGTATCAGACGGAGCTCCAACTTGGTGGCGCTGCACACCGTTCGCCGCCGGTACGGAACGGCCGAACTGTGCTGCGCCGTACGATCAACTCGGCACGACCCGCCGCCCGTTTCGCCGCGCCTCTCGGGCGGTTGGTGACCTGACAGCCGACACGTCGCCGTCAGCTCGACCGATCCGTCGCGTACGTCGGTAACGGAGCTGAGGGTTGCCAGACCTCCCAGCGACCGCGAACCGCGTTGAGCAGTGCGATCACCGGCGCGGTGGAAAGCTTGATGGCCCAGGCAACATCGCGTGTGATTCGCGGCCGGAGCGCTGCGACGCCCGCGGCCAGCACCGCGGCGGCCACGCCCGCAGGCCACAACAGCGCAGCGTTGGCCACACGCAACGTGAGCCACGCGCTACAGATCACCGCGATCAGCCCGAGGTACGGCAGCAGGACGCGCGTGAGCTTGTGAACGACAAAATCGATCCAGATCGCGTTCCGCCATGGTAGCAGGATCTCCGGCGTCCACGCGCACAGCTGCACGAGGCCGGTGAGCGTGCGGACCTTCCGGCGGAAATGCTGTTCGCGCGTGAACTCGCGCGGATCCGTCGCGATCGCACGTTCACAGATCACGACGCGCCACCCCTGGAGGATGACCTGCGTCGTCGCGAACAGGTCGTCGCAGATCAACCGCGACGGCATGGCACGCCAGAGCGCGCGGCGCATCACGTACACGGCCCCGGACACGCAGATGATGCTGTGCACGGCCGCCTGGTCGCGACGAAGCCGGAGCTCGTACTGCCAGTAGCGGTCGAGGAGCGGGTCGTCAGCCGCCGGCGCGATCACGCCGGTGACCGCGCCCACGCCCGGTGCATGCACGGCCGTTACGAGGTCGCGGATCACGGACGGGGCAAAACGCTGGGCGGAATCCACGAACAACAGGATGTCCCCGGAGGCGGCCCGGACGCCGGCGTTGAGGGCCGCCGACTTGCCGCCCGGCGCATCGCCCACCACCACCCGTGCCTCGGTGCCTAACACGGTCGCGTACGTCGACGCGGGATACGGACCACTCGCGTCGACGGCGACGACGACCTCGAGCCGGTCCTGAGGGTACTCGCCCGCGCGCAGATCGCGCACGCGCTCGAGGATCGTGGATGGCACGTCGCGCGTCGCGACCACCGCCGTCACGCGTGGCAGCTTTACGTGCATCCCGGCAGCACGTGCCGCGTCCGCGGACGCCAGCGTGGCGTCGATCGGCGAACGGCGCCCGCGCGCGCGCGCGCGAAGCAGCGCCGGATAGCCGACGGCGGTGAATACGGCGAGGGCGAGCGATCCGGCGACGAACGACGCGAGCAGAATGGTCGACATGCGGTGTGACCCTGCGGTGGACCCTCATGAATGCACGGGTGGGCCGCGCGGCCCACCCGTGCATTCATGAGGGTCCACCGCAGGGTCACACCGCATGTCGACCATT
>DASWUT010000507.1:0-6359 GCA_036401455.1 Gemmatirosa sp.
GGCGCGCTTCCGGGGCTCATCATCCAGGGGATGAAGCAGGCGGGCACGAAGAACCCGGTGTTCCTGCTGGACGAGGTCGACAAGCTCGGGCACGGCTTCCAGGGTGACCCGGCGGCGGCGCTGCTCGAGGTGCTCGACCCGGCGCAGAACAACGCGTTCGTCGACCATTACATGGGCGTGCCGTTCGATCTCAGCGAGTGCCTGTTCATCGCGACCGCCAACTTTCCGCAGAACATCAGCGGGCCGTTGATGGACCGGATGGAAGTCGTCGAGTTCGCTGGCTACACCGAGCGCGAAAAGGCGGAGATCGCGAAGAAGTACCTGATTCCGCGCCAGCTCGAGGAGAGCGGGCTCGGCGACAAGCACATCGTCTTCACCGACGACGCGGTCATGCGCATCGTCTCGGAGTACACGCGCGAGGCGGGCGTCCGGCAGCTCGAACGCCAGGTGGGCGCGGTCACCCGGAAGGTGGCGCGCCGCGTCGCCACCGGGCAGGGCAAGGACGTGCTCGACTCGGACAACACGATCGACGCCGAGGAGGTGCGCGAGCTGTTGGGCCGCCCGCGCGTCCACCCGGAGAAGGTCGGCGAGCAGAACGAGGTGGGCGTGGCCACCGGCATGTACTACACGCCGATGGGTGGCGACATCATGTTCATCGAGGCGGCCATTCGGCGCCTCTCCGCGCCGGGCCGCCGTAACGGCGACTCGGCCGACGAGGGGATGCAGGTGGCCGGCTACGGCAACGTGTCGCTGATCCTCACCGGACAGTTGGGTGACGTGATGAAGGAGAGCGCGCGCGCCGCGCTCACCTATGCCGCGACGCACGCGGGCCGGTTGCGGATCCCCGAGGACCGGCTGGGCAACATCGAGGTGCACGTGCACGTCCCCGCGGGCGCAATCCCCAAGGATGGTCCCAGCGCGGGCACGGGGATGAGCACGGCGATCGTCTCGGCGATGAGTGGGCGCCCCGTGCGCCGCGACGTCGCGATGACGGGTGAGGCGACGCTGCGCGGCCGCGTGCTGCCGATCGGCGGTGTCAAGGAGAAGGTGCTCGGCGCGCACCGTGCCGGCATCAAGCACATCATCCTCCCCAAGGCCAACGAGGCCGACCTGGAGGACATCCCGCAGGAGGTGCGCGAGCAGCTCACCTTCCACCCGGTCGACACGCTCGACGAGGTGTTTGCGGTCGCCCTGCTGCCGGCCGAAGGGCCGGCGGCGGGCGCGGCCCGCAAGACGGTGATGGAAGAGATGGAGGAGGCCGCGGCGGCGCGCTGAGGGTGCGCCGACCGCCTCACACGCTTCGCGCCTACCGCGATACCGCCGCGAGCGCGCGCTCGACGCGCGCCGCGAGCGCGTCGGCGGTGAACGGCTTCAGGATCACGTCGCTCGCCGCGACGCCGGCTGCAGTGGCCGCGTAGCCCGACATCACGAGCACCGGAAGCTCGGGACGCTCGGCCGCCAGCTGCTCGACGAGCGCGCGGCCGCCCATCTCGGGCATCGTCACATCGGTGAGCACGAGGCCGACGCTCGGGCCGTCCGCACGCCGCAGCAGGTCGAGGGCGTCGCGCCCGTGCCGCGCCTCGAGCACGCGATGGCCGAGACGTTCGAGCACGCGGCGCACCGTCGAACGGACGGCGCTCTCGTCCTCGACGACGAGGATCGTCCCCGCGACGGCCTCGGACGGGCCCGAGGCCGTCGCGACCGCGGTCGGCGCGGTCGCGCCGAGCGGCCGGCGCGGCAGCAGCACGCCGAACGTCGAGCCGCGCCCCTCGACGCTTCGGACGTCGAGGCCGCCGCCGCTCTGCGTCACGATCCCGTACACCGTCGCCAGCCCGAGCCCCGTGCCGCTCGCCGGCGGCTTGGTCGTGAAGAACGGCTCGAACACGCGCGCCCGAACCGGCGCCGACATTCCGGCACCCGTGTCCGTCACTTCGAGCACGGCATAGTCCCCCGCCGGCACAGGCGCGGCGAGCCGTGAGCCCTGGCGCGCGTTGATCGCGCGTCGCGCCGTCTCGATGACGAGGACCCCGCCATCGGGCATCGCGTCGCGCGCGTTGACCGCGCGGTGGAGCACGACCTGTTCGAGCTGACTCGGGTCGGCGAGCACACCGAGCGGCTCGTGATCGAGCAGGGTCACCAGCTCGATGTCGGTCCCGATCAACCGCCGGAGCATCGGTTCGAGTGCGCGCACGACGGCGTTCACGTCGAGCGGGCGCGGGGCGAGCTTCTGCCGCCGGCTGAACGCGAGCAGCTGACGCGTGAGGCCGGCGGCGCGGTCGGCCGCGGCACGCACGTCACGCGCGTCGGCCGCGACGGGCGAGTCCTCGGGTACGTCATCGAGGATCAGGTCTGCGCCGGCGCGAATGACGGTGAGCAGGTTGTTGAAGTCGTGCGCGATCCCGCCAGCGAGCCGGCCGACGGCTTCCATCTTTTGCGCCTGCCGCAGTTCGGCTTCGAGGCGCTTGCGCTCGCGCGCGTCGGCGATCATGCCGACATATCCGACCACGGCGCCCGCGCCGTCGCGCAGCACACCGCTGGACACGGTCACGTCGATAAGCGTGCCGTCCTTCGCGCGCCGGATCGTATCGTACGGCGCGTCCGCTGTCGGGCACACCTCGCCGGCTGCGACGGCGCGCGTGCAGCGACCCACGGCGTCGCGCAGTTCCCGCTCCGTCGCATCGTCGGGGAGAATCGGGCTCGGACGGTCGAGCACCTCGTCAGCCGTGTAGCCGAGCAGACGCTCGGCGCCGGCGTTCCACATCGTGACGCGGAGATCGGCGTCGATGGCGATGACGGCCATCGGCGCCGCGTCGAGCACGGCGCGCAGCTTCGCGCTGCTCTCTGCGAGGGCAGCTTCGGCCGTGCGCTGCGCGGTGACGTCGGACGCGACACCGACGACCGCGGTCGGGCGACCGTGCTCGTCACGGACGACGCGTCCGTTGGTCGCGACGTGCGCGATCGAGCCATCGGGGGCGGCGACCCGAATCTCTGCGTGATACGTGTCGCTTGCACCAGAGACGGCCGCGTCCATCGCCGCGTTCACCTGCGCGCGGTCGTCCGGGTGGACGCGCGAGAGGAGCGTCGCGCGTGCGGTGCCGGGCGGCCACCGTTCGGGCGGACTGTCGGCGCTCGCATGAACGCTCGTGGCCGTGGACGAATCGTCGGCGATCTCCCAGCGCCACGTGCGAAGGCCCGCATCGCCGAGGGCGAGGGCGAGCGCGCGCTCAGGAGTGACCCCGTCGGATGCCACCGTGTCGGGCGTCATGGCGTCGGACGTCGCACGAGTGGTGATCGGGTTGTCGGTGGTCGTCGCGCTCGAGGCGCGGTGCTGCGGGTCGTTCATGAGAGACGTGCGCTGGTCGGATCGTTTGCGCCCTTCCCCTCCCCGCCCCGCGCTGAAGCTAACGGAATGTCGCCCGGCTGCCGTTACGATGGCGTCACGTCACGGTCGGATCACAGGCCCGGTGCGGAAGACGGTCCATGGATCGAACGCCTGCGCGCCTGGCTCGGTCCCCTCGAGGAAATATTCCGTGTACTTGCGCGCGTCGGGCGTGGTCGTGTCGGCAGCCTGCCCCGTCTGGCGGTCGAGGACGAGCGAGACGACGCCCGGCGGTGGCGAGCCCCAGGTGGAGCCCGGCGCGCGGTTCTGGTACCACCGCGCGACCATCTGACCCCACACCGGCGCGGCGAGCGTCCCACCGGCCGCGCCGGAGGTGATCGGCTGTGGCCGGTCGAAGCCGAGCCAGACGCCGGCGACGAGGTCGGGCGTCATGCCGACGAACCAGACGTCGACGTTGTCGCTCGTCGTGCCGGTCTTGCCGGCAACCGGGACGCGCGCTGGAACGAACCGGCGGACGCTCGTCGCAGTGCCGCGCTCGACGACGTCGCGCATCAGGTCGCGCATGATGAAGCTGACGCGCGGGTCGATCGCCGGCGTGGGCGCGGCGGCAGCAGGCGCCCAGATGGCCCGGCCGGCGCGGTCCTCCACGCGCGCGACGAAGCGCGGCGAGACCGCGAGTCCCCCGTTGTCGAATGCCGCGTACGCAGCGATGAAATCGAGCGGCTGTAGCGCGGTCGCGCCGAGCGCGTTGGCCGGGTTGGGCGCGATCGGCGTGTTGATGCCGGCGCGGTGCGCGAGCGCGACGACCGAATCCGGGCCGGCCTGCAGCCAGAGCTGCACGGCGACCGGGTTGCGCGAGCGCGCGAGCGCCTCGCGCATGGTGATGAGCCCGAGAAACTCGCCATCGGCGTTCTCGGGCGTGTAGACACGGCCGTCGGGAAGCGGCACGCGCATCGCCGTGTCGCCGACCAACGCGTTGGGCGGCATGCCCTCGGCGAGCGCCGTGGAGTAGACGAACGGCTTGAAGCTCGATCCCGGCTGTCGGCGTCCGTTGATTGCCCGGTCGTACGGCGAATCGGTGTAGTCGCGGCCGCCGACCAGCGCACGCACCTCGCCCGACGTCGGGTCGAGCGCGACGACGGCGCCCTGCAGGTAGGCCGGCGCGGCGGATGAGTTCGATGCCGTCGCGTTAGGCGCCGACGCGTTGGGCAGTGCCGCGGCGGCCGCGGTTCGGGCCTGCTCGTATTGCGCGCGCGTCGGGCGGCGCCAGCCGGGGCGCCGCTCGATCGCGGCGGTCTGCTGCGCGAGGGCGTCCGCGGCCGCGACCTGCAGCGCGGGGTCGAGCGTCGTCACCACGCGGTAGCCGCCCTGCGCGATCGGGACACCCGCGCGCTCGGCCTGCGTGCGCACGACGTCGACGAAGTACCGCGACGCGGCCGCGACGCCGCCCTCGGCCACCGTGCGCACCGGTTCCAGCTTGGCCGCGTCTGCCTGCGCGCGCGTGATCATTCCCTGGTCGGCCATGAGGTCGAGCACGGTATTGCGCCGCTCCTGGTTGCGCGCGGGGAAGCGCGCCGGATCGTACAACACCGGGCTCTTCGGCATCGCGGCGAGCGACGCGGCCTCGGAGAGCGAGAGCGCGGCCGCGGGCTTGCCGAAGTAGTAGCGCGCGGCCGCGTCGACGCCGTAGCGACCGTGGTTGAAGTAGATCGTGTTGAGGTAGGCCTCGAGCACCTGCTCCTTCGAGTAGTGCTGCGACATCTGGATCGCGGCCTCCTGCTCGCGGAGCTTGCGTCCGGGCGAGCGATCGCGCCGGTCGATCGCGTCCGGGTGCATGTTGCCGACGAGCTGCTGCGTGATCGTGCTCGCGCCGCGTGCCTCGCCGAGCACGGCATCCTTGAGCGCGCCGGCGATGCCGACCACGTCGACGCCGTTGTGCTGGTAGAAGCGCTTGTCCTCGACGGCCACGAACGCCGCCGGGAGGAAGCGCGGCAGGCTGCGCACGGCGACGCTCGTGCGGATCTGGCGGCCGATCTCGCCGACGACGGTACTGCCGTCGCGGGCGAGCACGATGCTCGCCTGGGCCAGCGGGATGATGCGCCAGGGGTCGCCCGTGCCGGCCGATGCCGCCGGTTGTGCGAGTGCGATCGCCGGGTTGGTCGTCGCCAGTGCGGTGCCCACCGCGAGGGCGAGCGCGGCGGTGCGCGCGCCGGTCGGCGGGCTCGAGCGTGAGGTGGTCGGCACGGTCGGAAGTTACATCCGCCGGCCGGCTCGTCGGCGGGCTACGGGACGGTGTATTCTCCCCACATGCCGACTCCGTTCACGATCGCCGTCGTGCAGTTCAAGCCGGTCAAGGGAGAGTACGCGGCCAACGTCGCCCGCATCGGGCAGCTGCTCGCCGAGTGCGCCGCGCTGGATCCGCGCCCCGAGGTCGTCCTGCTCCCCGAGACCGCGACGACGGGCTACTTCGTCGAGGGAGGTGTGCGCGAGCTGGCGGTCACGGCCGGCACCGTCGCGCGCGACCTGGACCGCGCGTACCGCGACGCCTGCGCTGCGCTCGGTCGCGAGGTCGTACCGCTCGACACGGTGGCCGGATTCTACGAGGTGTGGCGCGACACGCTCTACAACGGCGCGCTCTACGCCACGTTAGGCATAGAGGCCGACGGCGCGCCCATGGTGCGCCACGTCCACCGCAAGCTGTTCCTGCCGACCTATGGCCTGTTCGACGAGGAGCGCTTCGTCGAGCGGGGGCTCGACCTGTGCGCGTTCGACGCGCCTTGGGGGCGCGCGGCGATCCTCGTCTGCGAGGACGCGTGGCATTCCCTGACGGGAACGATCGCCGCGCTCGACGGCGCGCAGGTGGTGTTCGTCCTCTCGGCGGCGCCGGCGCGCGGCGTGTGGCCGCGCGCCGACGACGTGCCCGGCCCGGCGAGCGTCGCGCGCTGGGAGCGCCTCGTGCGGGGCATCGCCGAGGAACACGGCGTCGTGGTCTGCTACGCGAACCTCGTCGGGAGCGAGG
>DASWUT010000508.1:0-3714 GCA_036401455.1 Gemmatirosa sp.
GCGTGCTCCTGCCCGTGGGCGCGATCGTGCCGCGGTGGGCACACCTGCCCGTCGCCTGCGACACGCTGATCATCGACCACCTGGCCGACGACCTCGCCGCGTGCTCCGGCGTCCTCCGTGCGCCAACCGTCGCCTACGGCGCGACGGCGCCCGCCCCGCCCGCGGCGCTCGGCGCCACGTCGATTCGCAAGAAGACCCTCCACCGGATGTTGAACGACCTGCTCGCCGAATGGGAGACGCACGGCGTGGATGAGTTCGTGCTGCTCACGGCGCATCGCAATGACGCGCACCTCGAGGCGCTGGCGACGGTGATCACCGCGCGCGCGCGTGTCCGCGTCGTCGACGCGCTCGCCGTCGACTGCACGGACCTGCTCGACGCCTCCGGCCCGGAGCCGCGCGACGAGGAGACGGCGACCTCGCTGCTGCTGCACCTCGCGCCGGCCCTCGTCGGCGACGGCTCTCATCGCACACCGCGCGCCGGGCCGGACGACGCCGCGACGCGCCCGCCCGGCGGCGACCTACCGACGGTCACGGGGGCTACGGCCGAGAAGGGCGCGCGGATCTATGCGCGCATCCTCGGCCGCATCGCCGAACGCGTGCTCGGCGTATCCGCGGCGGCGGCAGGCGACGGCGCGGGCGGGCGGACGAGGACGCGCAGCGCGACGGCCGTGACGCGCGCGATCACGATCGCCGCGGCGGCCGCCGCAGGAATCGCGGCCGGCACGGCGCCCGCGCGCGCGCAGATCGTCGCCGTGGACGAGGGGAGCTTCGTCGTCACGCGTGCCGGCGCGACGATCGGGCGCGAACAGTTCCGCATCGTGCGGCAGCCCGTCGGCGCCGGTGGCGCAGCCTTCGTCGCGCGTTCCGTGGCCGGGTACGGCACGCGGCGCGTGGTCGCCGCGCTGCAGACCGACTCGACCGGCGCACCCGTTCGCTATCAGGTCGACGTGCGCGGGGACGGCGCCGAAGAACGCGTCCTCGCAGAGCGCGGAACGGGCGGCCACTTCGCCGCACAGGTGCGGCGCGGCCGCGGCGAGGGCGCGCGCGAGTACCTCCTCGCGCGAGGCACCGTCATCGTCGACGACGAAGCGTTCCACCAGCTCTACTTCCTCGCCCGGCGTGCGCTCACGGGTGCGACGCTGGTCCCGGTGCTCGTGCCGCGCACCGACGCGCAGCTCACCGTGCTGGTGAGTCGGGTCGCGAGCGAGACGGTCACGATCGTCGGACGCGCGGTACCGGCGACGCACTTCGTGCTCGCCGATCCGACGACGGCGTGGCGCCGCGACGTCTGGGTCGACGGCGACGCGCGCGTATTGCGCGTGTTCGCACCCGGAACCGGAATCGACGCCGTGCGCGAAGATCCGCCTCGCTGAGCGTGGCGCGTTTCAGCCGGCCGCCGACCGCCAACCGCTCGGATGAAACCGCACGGACACCGTCGTCGTAGGCCCGCGCGTTCGTCCCTTCCCGCCTCCGTCGCCATGTCGTTTTTTCCCGCCCCCGGCCGTCCCGCGTCGGTCGCCGCGCTCGTCGCGACGCTCGTCGCATCGTCGATCGTTGGCTCGCCGCTCGCCGCGCACGCACAGACCGTCGCGCCAACGCCGCCGTCGCCGACGGCGCTCTCGCTCGAAGATGCGGTGGCGCTCGCGCGCAACAATGCCCCCGTCTATCTGCAGAGCGTCAACCAGCGCCGCCGCGCGGACGCACAGGTGCGCAGCGCGAGCGGCGGCCTGCTGCCCACGTTCACGACGAGCGTCGGATCGACCTACCGCGAGGGCGGCCAACAGCTGATCGCCGGCCAGGCGTTTGGTGCGTCGGCTAGTCAGGTGCAGGGCAGCTACAGCCTCGATCTCACCGCGTCGTACAGCGTCGCCGCGCTCACCGCACCGCGGCTCCAGCGCGCCGCGCGCGACGCGGTCGACGCCGACATCCTCGGATCCGGCCAGCAGCTCCGGACGGGCGTGACGCAGCAGTATCTGACGGCGCTCCAGCAGCAGGCGCGTGCCGAGCTCGCCGACACCCTCGTCGCGACCGCGCGCACGCAGCTCGAACTCGCGAAGGCGCGCGTCGCGGTCGGCGCCGCGACGGTGCTCGACGTGCGCCGCGCCGAGGTCGCGCTCGGCCAGCAGCAGGTCGCCGGCATCCAGGCGCGCAATCAGGCCGAGGTCGAGCGCGTGCGACTGCTTCAGCAGATCGGCGTCGAGCCCAGCCGCCCGGTCACGCTCACGTCACGTTTCACGGTCACCGATCCCGGCCTCACGCTCGACGCGCTGCTGCAGCAGGCGCGCACGTACAACCCGGCGCTCAATGCGTTGCGGTCGCGTGAGCGCGTCGCCGGCCTCGCCGTGCGGCAGGCGCGCGGCGCCTACCTGCCGTCGCTCAACCTCGCGGCCAACGTCAGTGGGTTCAGCAGCCAGTACACCAATACCGACGCGCTCGTCGCGAGCGCGCTCGGCTCGCAGGTCGCGCAGTGTCAGCAGCAGGCCGCTGTTCGCGCGATCGCGACCGGTCAGCCCGCTGATCCGTCGAGCTGCGCCGGCATGACGCTCACGCCCACCCAAATCGCGAGCGCGCGCGCGAGCAACGGCAACTTCTTCAGCTTCTCGCGCCAGCCGTACACGCTGTCCGCGTACGTCTCGCTTCCGATCTTCAATGGCTTCCAGCGCGAGGTCGGCGTGCAGCAGGCGCGGGCCGACCAGTACGACGCCGACGCGCGCACCCGTGCGCAGGAGTTGCAGCTGACGGCCGACGTGACCGCCGCCTACCGGACGCTCGACTCGCAGCGGCAGGTCGTCGCGCAGCAGGAGCGCAACGTCGCGACCGCGAAGGAAGCGCTCTACCTCGCGCAGGAGCGCTACCGCGTCGGTGCCGGCGGCTATCTCGACGTGTCGCAGGCGCAGGACGCGTACAACACGGCGCAGACCGACTACATCACCGCGGTGTACCAGTACCACAGCGCGTTCGCGACGCTCGAGTCCGCCGTTGGCCGTCCCCTCCGTTGAGTCGCTCTCCCCGCTTCCCCACCATCGCCCCGTCCGTCCCATGCGCAAGAGCCTCAAACTGACCATCGCCGGCGTCGGCATCGCGGCCCTGGCCGGCGTCGCGGCCGCGGGCGCGAACAGCCGCAACAACAAGGGCGTCGAGGTGAAGACCGAAGCCGTGCAGCGACGCGACCTCGTCGCGTCCGTGACGGCGAGCGGACAGGTCCGCCCGCACACCAAGGTCGACGTCGCGGCGGACATCAGCGGACGCATCGTGCGCCTCGCCGTGAAGGAGGGTCAGCTCGTCACCAAGGGGCAGTTCCTCCTGCAGATCGACCCGGCCCAGTACGCGGCGACGGTCCAGAGCGCACAGGCGGCGGTGTCGCAGGCGCGCGCGCAGCAGGCGCAGGCCCAGGCCAACCTCATCCAGGCCCAGCGCGCGTACGAGCGCATGGCCGCGATCAAGAAGCAGAACGCGCAGCTCGTCTCGGAGTCCGAGCTGGACCAGCTGCACACGCAAGCCGACGCTGCCCGCGCGCTCGGTGACGCCAGCCGGTTCGCCGTCAATCAGGCGCTCGGTCAGCTGCAGAACGCGCAGCAGGCGCTCGACAAGACGACGATCGTCGCGCCGATGAGCGGTCGCGTCACGCGCCTCAACGTCGAGCAGGGCGAGACGGCGGTGCCGGGCACGTTCAACAAGGACGCGGCGACGCTCCTGACGATCAGCGACATGAGT
>DASWUT010000509.1:0-3231 GCA_036401455.1 Gemmatirosa sp.
GGCCGCCTGCTCGTGAACCTCCACGGCCAGCACGAGGCGCAGACGCTGCTGGACGCGGAGTCGCAGCGACGCACGCTCGACGCGTTCGCCGGCGCGCAGCCGCAGGCCGAGCGCGTGCGGGCCGCGTCACAGGCGCTCGACGCGGTACGCGCCGAGATCCGCGCCCTCGCGGCGCGACGCGCCGAGGCCGAACGCCGCGCGGACTACCTGCGCCACGTGGCGAAGGAGATCGACGACGCGCGCGTCGTCGACGGCGAGGACGAGCGGCTCGAAGAGGAAGCGCGTCGCCTCGAGCACGCGGAGGAACTGCGCACCCTCGCGGCTGGCGCGTCGACGCTGCTCGATGGCGGCGAGGATGCCGTGCTGCAACAGCTCGCCGCCGTCCACCGATCGTTAGGCACGCTCGAGCGGATCGACGGCTCGCTCGCGCGACTCGGCGAGCTCTACGACGCGGCGTTCTACGCGCTCGAGGAGCTGTCCCGCGAGCTGGTCGACTACGAGCGCGGCGTCGAGCTCGACCCCGATAGGTTGCAGGACGTCCAGCGACGCCGTGACCAGCTGTTCCGCCTCACCAAGAAGTACGGCCCCACGCTCGCCGACGTCGTCGAGCAGGGCCGTCGTGCGCGCGAGGAGCTGGATCTCGTCGACTCGGCCGATGCCGATCTGCGCGCGCTCGAACTCCGCGAGACGGCGGCGCGCGACGAGTTGCACGCCGCCGCGGCTGACCTCACCGCGCTGCGCACGGCGGCGGCGGGCCGGCTGAGCGCGGCTGTCGAACGCGTGTTTCCGGATCTCGGCATGTCGGACGGTCGGTTCCTCGTCGCGCTCACGACGCGCGCGGAGCCGGGCGCGACGGGCGCGGAGGACGTCGAGTTCCGCGTTGCGCTCAACGTCGGGCACGACGCGCGGCCGCTCGCACGTGCGGCGAGTGGCGGCGAACTGTCGCGCGTCATGCTCGCGCTCAAGACGATCCTCGCGCGCCTCGACCGCGTCCCCACGCTCGTCTTCGACGAGGTGGACGCGGGCATCGGCGGCCGCGTCGGGTTACTCGTCGGCGAGACGATGCGCCGCGTCGCGGAGCACCATCAGGTGTTCGCCATCTCGCACCTTCCGCAGCTTGCGGCGCGCGCGCACCACCACATCCTCGTCAGCAAGGGCGCGCGCGACGGCGTGACGACGGCCGACGTGCGCGTGCTCGCCGGCGAGCCGCGCGTCGCGGAGGTCGCGCGCATGCTCGGCGGCGACGCGGACAGTCCGGTCAGCCGCGCGCACGCGCGCGAGTTGCTCGACGACGCGGTGCGAACGTCCGCGACCAACGGCGCATCGCCCGCAGCCGCACAGGCGCCGGGCGCGCACTCGCCGGTCGCGCCTAACGTCCGCGCAGGCCGGCGTACACCCGCAGCGAAATCACGTCCGAGCTGAGCCGCGGCTGCGTGCCGCCGCTTCCCGCGGCGGTCACCGCGTGCAGGTAGCTCAGTTCGACCGGGAGCCGCGAGCGGCCGCGCGACCACGCGGTCATCGTCGAATACGACAGGCCGAGGCCGACCCGCGCCTCGCGCTGCGCGGTGCCGATGCCTAACGGAGATGCGTCGAAGGTCACCGGCGCGCCGCCGGTTTCGGCGGACGTCGCCGTGTACTGCCCCGTGTACCGGTCCGCTGCGCGGTCGCGGATGAGCGCCTGTCCCCAGATCGCGAATGCCTCGCCGGTCGCGTAGCGCGGGTTCAACTCGAGCTGCACCTCGCGTCCGAGTTGGCGCCCGACGTCGCGCTCGCGGTAGAGCGGCACGTACCCGGAATCGAACGACGCCGGGATGCGCAGCAGCCGCGTATCGGCGAGCGGCGCAACGACTCGCATCGCGCCGGACACCGACAGGTGCGGGTTGAACACCACGTCGGTGATCGACCGGAGCAGGAACGCGTACGCGCCCGTAGCGGGCGGCGTGTCGAGAAGCCGGCCCGGGTCAGCAGACGTCCCGGTGCCCAGCCGCAGGCCGGCGACGATCGTGCTCCGGATCCGCCGCCCGCCGGCCGTTCGCGCGCGCGCCATCCCCCGCGCATCGCGCGCATCGCCGAACGTGTTGAGCCACTGGTACATCGCGGTGAGCTCGACGTCCCCGATGCCATAGCCGCGGATCCCGCCGCCGAGCGAATCGCTTGCCGCGACCCCGAACGACGAGTCGGCCACGGCGGTGCGGTACCCCGACAGCCCGATGCGCGCCTGCGCAGGGTAGGGAACGGCCGTCGCGTCGATCGTCACGCCGTCGGCCTGCGCGCTCGCGGCGAGTTGGGCGAGGCGTTGCGCGACCGCGGCCTGCGCGGCCGAGCCGACGAGCGGGACCGCGTTGGCTCCCGGGTTCGTGCCGTCGCCGTAGACGGACGCCATCGCGGTCGCGAACCGCTGCACCGAGTCGGCGAGTGCCTTCGCGCCCGCGTTGCCGAGCGCGGTCACGGCCGCGGCCAGGGTCGCCTGTGTGCGGCCGTTCGCCGCGTTCGCCGTCGCGGCCGTCGTCGGGTCGGTGAAGCGCGCGTTGGCCGGGTTGAGGCCGAAATTGCCGTCCTTGCCACCCGGATTCACGGTCGGCGCGATCGACGTGCGTGTGCGCGTGATCGGGACGAGCAGGCCCAAGGCCAGCCGGTGCGTCACGCCGACCTCGAGCCCGATCGGGATGTTCAGCGTCTGCGCGTATCCGCTGACCTGGACACGGCCGAGCGACAGCGGGAGCCCGCCGATTCCGGTGACCGCGCGCAGCGTGTCACGGGCCGCTTGCAGTCGTGGGAGCTGAGCCGGCCCGAACGAGTCGGTCGAGAACGCACTCCCAAACCCCGCGCGCGTCCCCGACGCGAACGTCGAGCCGTAGGACGTGAACGTCGGCGTTGCGCGGGCGCGTACCTGCCCCGGGGCGGGGAGCGTCGCGTCGTCACCGCCCCCGAGAACCGCCTGCGCGGACGCACGGCGTGCGGCGCCGAGCGCGGTCGTGAGCGCGGCCGCGGCCACGACCGCGCGCGTGCAGGAATGACGGAACGACAAGCCTTTGCTCCACAACGCGTTAGACGATGCGCCGTGAGGCGGGCGCGCGCGGGCTAGATTAGCCGCGCCGCCGGGGAGCGTCAACGTGGCGTCTCGCGCGCGGCAGCCAGTCATCCATCCGTGCGTACGCTTCCGCCCCCGCAAGTTCCCTGGCAGGTCACCGGCAATCACTGGGTGTCGCTGCCGTGCATTCATCCCGTCGA
>DASWUT010000510.1:0-9503 GCA_036401455.1 Gemmatirosa sp.
TACGAGGAGTTCGCCGCACTGGCGCGCGAGGGCGAGCACTGGTCGCCCGGGGAGCAGCGCGCGTATGCCCTCGCGCAGCTGCGCACGGTGCTGCAGCACGCCGCTTCCCACTGCCCTTTCTACCGCGAGCGCTTCGCGCGCGCGGGATTCCGTGCGGACGCGCTGCGAAGCGCGGATGATCTCGACGGCTGTCCGATGACGACCAAGCAGGATCTGCTCGTGCATCGCGCCGAGATGGTCTCGGCGCAGTTCTCGGCGGCCCAACGACTGTACATCACGACCGGCGGCTCGACTGGCGTCCCCGTTGGCTTCTACCTCCAAAAGGGTATCAGCCGGCCGAAGGAGCAGGCATTCCTCGAGGCGATGTGGCGGCGCGCCGGCTACTTCGACGGCGCGCGGCTCGCCGTCATCCGCGGGTACGTCACCAGCTCGCGCGCGCAGGGACGCATCGTCTCGCATGATCCGACGCGGAACTGGCTCATGCTCTCGTCGTACCATCTCACGGAGCAGCGACTGCCCGAGTACCTCGACGCGCTCGAGAAATTCCGCCCCGATCTTCTGCACGCGTACCCGTCCGCCGCGCTGCAACTCGCCGACTATCTCGACCGCGCGGGGCAGACCTGGACGCTGCCGCTGCGTGCGATCCTGTGCGGCTCGGAGCGGCTCACCCTGCCGCAGAAGCGTCTCCTCGAACGCGTCTTCGGGTGCCGAGTGTACCGCTGGTACGGCCACTCCGAGCGCGCCGTACTCGCCGGAGAAGGCATTGGGTCGGAACTCTTCTACTTCTTTCCGCAGTACGGCTTCGTCGAGTTCGGGCCACCGGATGCAGAAGGCTTGCGCGAGGTCATCGGCACCTCGTTCCACAATCTCGCGATGCCGCTGGTCCGCTACCGTACCGGCGACTACGTGCGGCTGGCTGACGAGAGCGACAGGAGGCGCGAGTTCTCCTGGCCGGCCGCGGCGGAGATCGTAGGGCGCGAGCAGGAGTTCCTCGTCAGCGGCGGCGGGCGGAGGATCTCGCTCACCGCGTTCAACATGCACGACGCGGTCTTCGACGACCTATATGCTGTGCAATTCTATCAAGAAGCGCCCGGGGTCGCGGAGTTCCGGTACATCCCCGGACCCCAGTTTCACCCCGCCCGGCTGTCGGCCATTGAGCAGCGCATGCGCGTAAAGCTCGGCGACGATTTCCGCATCGTGTATCGCGTAGTTGGAGAGGTCGAGAAGACCGCTCGTGGCAAGCATCGCTGGCTCGTGAGCCGACTCCCCGAAAGTCGGCTCCCGGACACGCCGGTGCCTTCTACGCGCCCCGCCTCCGCGTTCGTGAGCACCGGCGCGGCGCTCGACCACTGATCGTGTCCTCCGCCGACGTCACGACGGTACGCCCGCCACCCGCATCCGGCGTAAAGCTGAAGACCCGAACGCGCGTCCAACGCCGGTTCGGCAGTTCCGCGATGGCACGCGTGGCGAGGTTGCCGGTAGGACGTCAGCCCGTCGCCGGGCAGATCGATGTGTCGTTAGCTTTCCGGCGCGGGATGAGGCTCGGCCGCAGTCCCCAGCACGGTTACGGGCCGGGCGTCGCGGTCGCAACGTTGGCGGGGCAACGGCATTCATGAGACACGTGCACCTAGATACACTTGGCGGCGTGGCGGGGGACATGTTCGTTGCCGCGTTGTTGGACGCGTTCCCCGAGCACGAGCCAGGTGTGGTCGCGAGCATCCGAGCGACCGCATTCCAGCGACCGGTCGACGCGTGGTCCGAGCGCTACAACGACGGCGTGTTCCAGGGTCGTCGCTTCCGTGTGCATGAGCGCGTAGACGCCGCCTCGGTCGCAGCCCGACAGGAGACGCCAACCGCGCACGACCATGCGCACGACCATGCGCACGACCATGCGCACGACCATGCGCACGACCATGCGCACGACCATGCGCACGACCATGCGCACGACCATGCGCACGACCATGCGCACGACCATGCGCACGACCATGCCACGTGGGCCAGCATCCGAGCGCACCTTGAGACCTCGCCGGTTTCGGACGACGTGCGACGGCACGCGCTTGCGATCTTCGCGCTGCTGGCGGAGGCGGAAGCAAGTGTCCACGGCAGCCCTGTCGACGCCGTGGCGTTCCACGAGGTCGGCGCCTGGGATTCGATCGCCGACATCGTCGGTGCCGCACACCTCATCGCGACGCTCGGGGCAGGCACGTGGACCGTCTCGCCGCTCCCCCTCGGCTCTGGCCGGGTGCATAGCGCGCACGGCCCCCTCCCCGTGCCAGCGCCGGCGACGTCGCTCCTGCTCAGAGGCTTCCTCACCATCGACGACGGGGTACCCGGCGAGCGCGTGACCCCGACCGGAGCCGCGATCGTCCGCTACCTGTGTGAGGCGCCTCCGCGACCGGTCGTGCCGCGAGTCATTGCACGCTCGGGCATCGGGTTCGGCACGCGACAGCTCACTGGGTTGAGCAATTGTATCCGCGTGCTCGTCCTCGAGTCCCCCGAGGCTGATACGAGTCGCGACGAACTGGCCGTCATCGAATTCGAAATCGACGACCAATCGACCGAGGACCTCGCGGTGGGGCTCGACAACCTGCGGTTTCGACCGGACGTGTTCGACGTCATTCAGGCGCCCGTCTTCGGCAAGAAAGGCCGGATGATGGTCCACGTCCGGCTGCTGGCGCGTCCGGCTGACCTAGCGCGCGTGATCGATGCCTGCTTCGAGGAGACGACGACCATCGGCCTGCGTTACCACATTGTGCAGCGCTCGACCCTGCCCCGTGTCGTCGTCGGCGTTGATGTCGGCGCCGAACGCGTCCGGGTGAAAGCCGTCGAGCGGCCGGGAGGGCGTACCGCGAAGGCCGAGGTCGACGACGTGCTCGCCGCGCCCTCACACGCGCAGCGCGCACGCCTCCGTGAGCGCGCCGCATCCGCAGCGCTCGACAGCGGCGGCGAGCAAGCGTCGTGATGAACACCCCACGCGCGCGCGTCAGTACCATCCTCCGCACCTACCCCGACGTGGCGGTCGCGGTCAGTGGCGGCGTGGACAGCGTTAGTCTCGCGGCCGCCGCCTGCGAGGTGTTAGGCACCGAGCGCGTGCTGCTTTTCCATGCGGTGTCACCCGCGGTCCCGCCCGAAGCGACTGCCCGAGTCCGCCACCTGGCCGCGCGCGCGGGATGGCACCTGAGCATCGTTGACGCAGGCGAGTTCGCCGACGCCGAGTACCTGCGGAACCCGGTCGATCGCTGTTACCACTGCAAGACCCACCTGTACCGCGCGTTCCGGGCGCGCACCGACAGGCTCATCGTGTCGGGCACGAACCGCGACGACCTCGGTGAGTACCGTCCGGGGCTGACGGCGGCTCGGGAGTGGGGCGTCCGGCACCCGTTCGTCGAGGCGGAACTCGGCAAGTCCGACGTGCGCGAGCTCGCGCGCGAACTCGGACTGTCTGAGGTCGCCGACTTGCCGGCCTCGCCGTGCTTGGCGAGCCGAGTCGAGACCGGCATCGCGATCACGCCATCGACGTTGCGGCTCGTGCACGAGGTCGAGGCACTGGTCGGAGATATCATCGAACCGGCCGTCGTGCGTTGTCGGATTCGGGCACGCGTGGTGGTGATCGAGCTCGACACCGACTGTCTGGACCGGCTGGAGGAGGCCGACCGGGCCGGATTGCTCGAGCGGGTCGTCGATCACCTCACGCGCCGCGGCCGCCCGCGTGCCGAGATCGCGCTCAGCGAGTATCGCGTTGGCAGTGCCTTCCTGACCACCTGACGTGGGCGTGGAGGAGCTGCAGCTCGACTTCGCGCGTCTCGAGCGTATTGGACTCGAGGAGGCCGTCTACGGCGCCGGGAAGTCGCCGGCGCAACTCACGGCCATCCTCGAGGCCGCGAGCGCCCGCAACGCCCGGCTGCTCCTGACGCGTCTCGATGCAGCGAAAGTCGACGCGCTGCCCGATGGGCACCGGCGGGCACTCGATTACTGTCCGGAGTCACGGACGGCGTTCTTCGGTATCCCCCGCGTGGTTGGAGGACCCCGTGTGGTTGCGCTCGTCGCTGCAGGCACGTCGGACATGCCCGTCGTCCGAGAGGCCGAGCGCACGCTCCGCTACCACGGACGCGCGAGCACGATCATCGCGGACGTCGGCGTGGCCGGCCTCTGGCGCCTGACCAGCCGCCTTGAGGAACTCCGCCGCCACACCGTCGTGATCGTCGTCGCCGGCATGGACGCCGCGCTACCAAGCGTGGTCGGTGGCCTCGTGTCTGCGGTCGTTCTCGCCGTTCCGACGTCCGTCGGATACGGGGTCGCGCAGGGCGGGCACGCCGCGCTCCATGCGGCGTTGGCCAGCTGCGCCCCCGGGGTGGCCGTGATGAACATCGACAACGGATACGGCGCGGCATGCGCCGCGCTTCGCGTGTTACACGCGGCGCAACGTCTGGCCGACGGGCCGGCGGACGGTGCCGACCGGCCCGGGGCGAAGTCCGCCGGATCGGAATGACCGCCGGTGTTCGAGGCGTGTACGTCGGGCTCGCAACCGCGCACGCCTTCGCTTGGGGGTGGGCGTGGGTCGTGTTCCGCGGCCAGCCCACCCTGTTCGCCCTCTGCGTCCTATCGTACGTCCTCGGGCTGCGGCACGCCCTAGAGCAGTTCGCGATTGCCCGTGGCGAGGTCGGCGGTACGCGCCGGCGCGGCTGATGCGGGACGGCGGGGCCCCCACCACGGAGGTGTCCCGTGTCGGCCCCCTACTCCCTCGACCTGCGCGAGCGCGTGTTGGCCGCGTCGCGCGCCGACCACCTGAGCCCCGGCGAGATCGCCGCCCGGTTCCGCGTCGCCCACAGCACGGTGCGCAACTGGCTGCGCCGGGCGCGCGAGACCGGCAGCGTGGCTGCGAAGCCGCACGGGGGCGGCATGCCGCCCAAGGTCGACGCCGCGGGCGCGCCCGTGCTGGAGGCGCTCGTGGACGACCGGAACGAGCGCACGCTCGCCGAGCTGGCCGAGGGCTACCGCGAGCGCACCGGGACGGTGCTCAGCCTCCACGCCGTGCGGCGGGCCTGTGTGCGGCTCGACCTGCGGCGGAAAAAAAAGGTCGCTGGCCGCGGCCGAGCAGGCGCGGCCCGACGTGGCCGCCGCGCGTGAGGCGTGGGCGACCGCGGCCCCGGCGCTGCGGCCCGAGGACCTGGTGTTCGTCGACGAGCGTGGCATCGCCACCAACATGGCCCGCGGGTACGGCCGGGCGAAGGGCGGGCGGCGCGCCCGCGGCACCGTCCCGGCGGGCCACTGGCAGCGCCTCACGCTCATCGGCGGGCTCTCGCTCGCGGGCCTGGTGGCGTGCATGACTGTGGACGCCGCGGCCGACACCGACGTCCTCGTCGCCTTCACGCGCCACGTGCTCGCCCCGGTGCTGAAGCCCGGGCAGGTCGTCGTGCTCGACAACCTCTCGGCCCACAAGGCGCCCGCGGTGCAGCGCCTCATCGCGCGCGCCGGCTGCCGGCTCCGCTTCCTGCCCCCGTACTCGCCCGACCTCAACCCCATCGAGGCCGCGTGGAGCAAGTTGAAACAGCTCCTGCGCGGCGTGGGCGCCCGCTCGGTCGAGGCGCTCAACGCCGCGCTGGCCACGCTCGTGGACGCGATCACGGCCGACGACGCGCAGGGCTACTTCCGCCACTGCGGCTACACCCCGCGCTAAATCCAACCGCGAACTGCTCTAGTAGGCGGCCGTCCCGCCGCCGTCCATGCGGACATCGCTGCCGGTGATGAACGCGCCGTCGCGACCCATGAGGAGCGCGCCGACGGTGCCGACTTCGTCGGGGGTCCCGGCGCGCCCGGCCGCGGACACGTCCAGCATGCGCCGGTAGCCCGCGCCGCGCGGCCCCTTCAACTCGTCGTTCGCGAGCGGGGTGATGATGATCGTCACGCGCCGGGTTAGGCAACGCAAGGTGTAGGGCGTCACCGCCGACGCCCCGGCCTGCGCACACTGGGCGTCCTGCGCGGACGTGGCGCCGCTGACGCCCACGGCGCCCACCACACGCCCGCCGACGGTGATGGGCACCCCGCCCTCGATCGGCAGGACGCCTTCGACGCTGCCGAGCGCGAGCAGTGCCGTGCGCCCCTGGCGATCCGGCGCCGCGCGTCCTGCGGCCACGCGCTCACGGCACGCCCCCGCGCCCTGCCCCGTACTGCGCGTCCGTCACCGGCTCCAGCCAGTCGACGGCGGTACCGTCGCGCGACTCCTGGATGGCGATGTGCGTCATTGCCGTCGTCGGCGACGCGCCGTGCCAGTGCTTCTCTCCCGGCGGGAACCAGACGACGTCGCCGGGCCGGATCTCCTCGACCGGGCCGCCGTCGCGCTGCACGAGCCCCAGGCCGTCGGTCACGAGGAGCGTCTGGCCTAACGGGTGCGTGTGCCACGCCGTGCGCGCCCCCGGCTCGAACGTGACCTTGCCGGCCCCAGCGCGCGCCGGTGCGGGCGCCTGGAAAAGCGGGTCGACGCGCACCGTGCCAGTGAACCAGTCCGGGTTCCCCTTCGTGGAGGGCTGCGAGCCCCCGCGTGTGATGTGCATGACAGCTCCTCGGTTAGGCGCGCTCGCGCACGGCGCGTGCGCTCACGTCGTGGACTCGGCGAACACCTGGCGCGCGATCCCGACCGCCGTGCTCGCGGGCGGCCAGCCGGCGTAAAACGCGAGGTGCGTGATCGCTTCGACCACCTCGTCCTTCGTCACGCCGTTCTCGAGCGCGCGCTTGAGGTGGAAGGGCAGCTCGTTCGTGCGGTAGCCGGCGATGAGCGTCGCGACCGTGATGAGGCTCCGGTCCCGCTTCGAGAGGCCGGGCCGCTCCCATACGTCGCCGAAGAGCACCTGCTGCGTGATCTCGTCGAGGCGGGGCGCGATGTCGGCGTAGGGCCCGCGGGCGGGGGTCGCGCGGGCGGGCGGCGAGTTGTCACCCACGATGGTACCTCCTATTGCTGATGTGTCGTGAGATGTCCTGACCGCTCGACTGGGCGGTGCGATCAGTATCGTTCCCAGGCGACCGACCAGTGCTCGTCGGGCCGGGTCGACCGAATGATGAGACGCCCGTCGACGAACGTGTACCGTCGCGGCACGTCCTGGCCGAGCAGGGCACGGACGTTCGCGCCGTCGTAGCGGTGCGTCACGGTGCGCGTTGTGGTGTCGACCACGTACTGGCCGAAGGAGCCCTCGAAGCCGCCTGCGGCGTACTGCACCGGGCCGCTCGACGGCGCGGACGCGGCCGATGCGTACATGACCTGGACCGACACTTGGCCCGTCGGCGTGTAGATCAGCGCGCCCTTCGCGTCCGTGACGCGCCGCAGCGCGCCGTCCGGGCCCGGCAGCTCCAGCCAGGCGAGGTGCCACGCGCCGACCAGCGGCGAGGCCGCCAACGGCCGGCCGCGCGCGGGCGCGGGCGCGCGGCCGACGTCGTTCGCGTCGGCGGCCGGCCGTCCTGCGCATCCGCCGAGGGCCACGACGGCCGCCAGTGTGGTAGCAAGTGCGACCTTCATGTTCGGCTGCTCGCGCGAAGGGACACGGTCGGTCTGCTCATCGGCCCGTGAGCCGCTCGTGCGCCTCGGGGTAGCGCGCGCCCTGGATGTGGACGCGCGCGGAGGCCTCCTCGATCGCGCGCAGGTCCGCGGGCGAGAGCACCACGTCGGCCGCGCCGAGGTTCTCGTCCAGGCGGTGGAGCTTGGTCGTGCCCGGGATCGGCACGATCCACGGCCGTTTCGCGAGCAGCCACGCGAGCGCGATCTGCGCCGGCGTCGCCTGCCGCTCGGCCGCGAAGCCCGCGAGCACGTCCACGAGGGCCCGGTTCGCCTGCACGTTCGCCGGCGCGAAGCGCGGCACGGTGCGGCGGAAGTCCGTGGGGTCGAACGTGGTGCTCGCGTCGATCGTTCCGGTGAGGAAGCCCTTGCCTAACGGGCTGAACGGGACGAAGCCGATGCCGAGTTCTTCGAGCGTGGGCAGCACGGTCTCTTCCGGCTGCCGGTACCAGAGCGAGTACTCGCTCTGGAGCGCCGTCACCGGCTGCACGGCGTGCGCGCGGCGGATCGTCTCGGCCCCGGCCTCCGACAGGCCGAAGTGCTGCACCTTGCCCGCCGCGATCAGCTCCTTCACGGTGCCGGCTACGTCTTCGATCGGCACGTCCGGATCGACGCGATGCTGGTACAGCAGGTCGATCGCCTCGACCCGTAGCCGTGTCAGCATCCCGTCCACGACGGTGCGGATGTGGTCGGGCCGGCTGTTCATCCGGGACCAGCGGTTCGTATCGCCCGGGGCGGGCTCCCAGCCGAACTTGGTCGCGATCACGACCCTGCCGCGAAACGGCGCGAGGGCCTCGCCCAGCAGCGCCTCGTTCGCGAGCGGCCCGTAGACCTCGGCCGTGTCGAAGAAGGTGACGCCCCGCTCCACGGCCGCGCGGAGCAGCGCGATCATCTCGCCGCGATCCTTCGGGGCGCCGTAGGACCAGCTCATCCCCATGCAGCCGAGGCCGAGGGCGGAGACCTCGAGGCCGTTCTGTCCGAGCGTTCGCTTCTCCATCATGACATCCTCCCGTGGTGGTGCCTCAAGCAACCGCATGCCTCGGGGCTGATCTACTTGACGCCGGTGAACGGGCCGGTAAGCATTGCTACACGATGCCCGAGGATCTGAACGCGATGTCCGTGTTCGTCGCGGTGGCGGAGGCGAACGGGTTCCGCGCCGCCGGCCTGCGTCTCGGCGTGACCGCCTCGGCCGTGAGCCAGACGCTGCGCAAGCTCGAGGAGCGGCTCGGCGTCGTGCTCGTGCAGCGCACCTCGCGGAGCGTGCACCTGACCGAAGCCGGCGAGCAGCTGTTCGCCGCCGTGCGTCCGGCGCTCGAGGAGGTACGCGCGGCGGTCGCCGCCGTCGGCGAGCGGAGCAACACGCCTCGCGGAACGCTCCGCCTCGTGGTCTCGACGGGCACCGAACCCTTCCTGCGCGACCACGTCCTGGCTGAGTTCCTCGCGGCGTACCCCGAGATCCGGCTCGACCTCGACGTGACCAACGGGATCCGCGACATCGTGGCGGCCGGGTACGACGCCGGTATCCGGCTCGGCGAAGTGATCGACCGGGACATGATCGCGGTGCCGCTCTCCGGCGACGTCCGCCTCGTCGTCGTCGGCGCGCCCACCTACTTCGCGCGCCATGGGAAGCCGACGCACCCGCGCGACCTCGTGGCGCACGCGTGCGTGAACTGGCACCCGACGCCGGACGCGCCAGCCTACCACTGGGAGTTCACCGAGCCGGCGTCGGACGGGGAACCGCGCGGTGCGGGCGCGCGCCGCGACGCGCCGCCCGGCGGGCGCGACTTTGCCGTCAGCGTGCCGACGCGCGTGCTGACGACCGACCCGGCCCTCGTCGTGCGCCTCACGCGCGCCGGCGTCGGGCTGGCGATGCTGTACGAGGATCAGGTGCGCGACGACGTCGCGGCGGGCACCCTCGTCCCGGTGCTCGAGGCGTTCTCGGCGCCGTTCCCGGGGTTCT
>DASWUT010000511.1:0-2244 GCA_036401455.1 Gemmatirosa sp.
GTCCGCCCCGCCTACACCGCCCCGCGCAGCGCGGCCGACCTGAACGCCGCGCTCGGTGCGATCCTGTCGCGGCGCGAGGACGGGCACTGGGGCGCGATGGTCGTCTCGCTCAGCCGCGGCGACACGCTCTTCGCGCACGAGCCCGACGTGCCGGTGATGCCGGCGTCGACGATGAAGATGTTCACCTCGGTGCTCGCCTTCGATCGGCTCGGCCCGGACTGGCGCTTTCGGACCGAAGTGCTCCGAACGGGTCCGCTCGACGCGGACGGGACGGTGCGCGGCGACCTCGTCGTGCGCGGCGACGGCGACCCGTCGTTCTCGCGCCGGTTCTGGGGCGGGGCGGAATTCGGCACCGGCTACGACGCGCCCGCGCGCGCGCTCGCGCGGCGAGTTGCGGCGGCAGGGGTCCGGCACGTGACCGGCGCGCTCGTCGCGGACGGATCGGCGTTCGAGGCGAGAACGATCCCCGACGGCTGGCTCGCACGCTACGCGGGCTCGGGCTACGCGGCGCCGTTCGGCGCGCTATCGATGAACGAGAACATCGTCGTCGTCGGCGTCGCCGGCGACGGTCACGTCTGGCTCGAGCCGGCCACGACGGGGATACGCGTCGAGAACGCGGTGCGCGTCACCGGGGGCAGTGGGGTGAACGTGCGCGTGTACCGCGCGGCCGACGGGCACGTGATCGCGCGCGGCACGGTGGGGCGAGCGGCGGGCGCGCGACTGCTGCAACTCACGGTCGCGGACCCGGCGACGTTCACGGCCGGCGCGGTCGAGGCAGCGCTCGCGGCCGAGGGGGTACGGGTGGACGGAGGGCTGCGCTCCGGGACCGCACCGGCGGACGCGGCGCCGGTCGCGCGACTCGAGTCGCCGCCGTTAGGCGAGCTCGTCGCGGTGATGAACCGGGAGAGCATCAACCATTTCGCGGAACTGATCTTTCGCGACGCGGTACGCGGCCCCTCCCGCGACTCGGTCGGCTCCGCAGCCGGAGGCAATGCCCTGCTCGGCCGCTTCCTCACCGACCGCGTTGGCGCACGGGCCGGAGCGGTGGCGGTCACCGACGGCAGCGGACTCTCGGTGCTCGACCGGGTCACCGCGAGGGCAATGGTGCAGCTGCTCGGCTACGCGCACCGTGCCCCGTTCAGCGCGGCGTTCCACGCGTCGCTTCCCGTCGCGGGTGAGAGCGCGCTCATGGAGCACCGGATGGTGGGGACGCCCGCCGTGGGAAACCTGCACGCGAAGACGGGGACGACGGACGAGGTGATCGCGTTAGGAGGGTACGTGACGGCGGAGGAGGGGGAGGTGCTGGCGTTCTCGTTCATCTTCAACGGGCGCGATCGGTGGAATGCACGCGAGACGATTGATGCGATGGGAGCAACGATGGCGGGGTTTGGGAGGTAGGGTCCCGCTGTATCCGTCCCGCTTTATCCGTCGCGCCTCGTCCGTTCCGTTTCTGGCTCGTTTCATCCGGTCCGTTTCATCGGTCCCGCTCCATCCGGTCGGAGGTGGTCCGCCGTATCCGTCGTCGGCGTTAGGCGGGCTGGGGAATCGGAAGAGGCTGCTTACTGGGGCGGGCGGGACTGGAAGGTCGAAGACCCGGTGGTGCAGACTCGGATACGGCGACGGATATGGCGGGACGTTGGGGGGCGTGTACGTCGGACGACGCAGCGGGACGTGCGAGATGGCGCGGGACAGGGACGACGGACGGAGTGGGGCGACCACCCCGAACGGCGGAACGGAGCGCCCGGCCGGGCAGGGCGCGAGCGGGGCGGAGACGGCGAGGGGTGGTCGCCGGATCCGTTCCGCCGTGCGCGCGACCCGTCTCGCTGGTCCCGTCCCGCCCCCGCGTCATCGGTCCCGCTGCGTCCGTCGCGCCCTTCCCGCCGCGCCCGACCCTGTCGCGCCCTGTCCGTCGCGCCCGTCCCGTGCACGCCCGCGCGGGTCCCGTCCCGCCCTGAGGCCCCGACCGTCCGCTCCTCCCGTCCCGCGGGTCTTCGTCCTCGCCTCACTCCGTCCGTCGTACCTGTCCCGCGCCATCTCGCACCTCCCGCTGCGTCGTCCGACGTACATGCTCGTCCAACGTCCCGCCCGATCCGTCGCCGTATCCGAGTCTGCACCACCGGGTCTTCGACCTTCCAGTCCCGCCCGCCCCAGTAAGCAGCCTCTTCCGATCCTTGATCCGCCTAACGACGATGACGGATCCAGCGGGACGGATACTACGGGACGGATACTACGGGACCAATCCCT
>DASWUT010000512.1:0-4892 GCA_036401455.1 Gemmatirosa sp.
GGCGGCTGTGGCGGCGCGGGCCTGGCGTGCCGTGCCGGTCGCCGAACGCGCGGCGACGGTCGCGCGCGCGGGCACGTTGCTCGACGCGCGACGCGACGCGTACGCGGCGCTGATGACGCTCGAGATGGGCAAGCCGATCCGCGCCGCGCGCGACGAGGCGGCCAAGTGCGCGCTCGCCTGCCGCTTCTACGCCGAACACGGCCCCGGCTTCGTCGCGCCCGAGACGCTGCTCGACGACGAAACGGGGACCGGACGCGTGCTGTACCAGCCGTTAGGCATCGTGCTCGCCGTGATGCCGTGGAACTTCCCGTTCTGGCAGGTAATCCGCTTCGCGGCGCCGGCGCTCGTCGCAGGAAACGTGGGTCTGCTCAAGCACGCGTCCAACGTCCCGCAGTGCGCGCTCGCGATCGCCGAGCTGTTCCGCGACGCGGGCGCGCCGGCCGGCGCGTTCCAGACGCTGCTCGTCGGCGCCGACCGCGTCGCCTCGATCGTCGGCGATCCGCGCGTCGCCGCGGTCACCCTCACCGGCAGCGAGGGTGCGGGGGCCGCCGTCGGCGCGGCCGCTGGCGCGGCGCTCAAGAAAACGGTGCTTGAACTCGGCGGGAGCGACCCGTTCGTCGTCCTCGCCGACGCGGACGTCGACGCGGCCGCGCGTGCCGCGGTCGTCGCGCGGACGATCAACAACGGACAGTCGTGCATCGCGGCCAAGCGGTTCGTCGTCGAGGCGCCAGTCTACGACGCGTTCGTCGAGCGGCTCGCCGCGGGCATGCGTGAACTCCAAGTTGGCGACCCGGCCGACGAGGCGACGGCGATCGGCCCACTCGCGTCGGCGCAGATTCGCGACGACATCGCCGACCAGGTGCGCCGCACGCGCGACGCCGGCGCGCGGCTCGTCTGCGGCGGCTCGGCGCCGCACGGACCGGGCTACGACGGCGGCTTCTATTACCTGCCGACGGTGCTCGCCGACGTACCGCGGACGTCGGCGGCCGCGCAGGAAGAAACGTTCGGCCCGGTCGCGGCGGTCCTGCGCGCACGCGACGCCGACGACGCGCTCGACCTCGCGAACGACACGCCGTACGGGCTCGGCGCGTCCGTCTGGACGCGCGACGCCGCCGCGGCCGCACGCTTCGCCGAGGGGCTCGAGGCCGGGTCGGTGTTCGTGAACGGGATGGTCGTGTCCGACCCGCGCCTGCCGTTCGGCGGCATCAAACGGTCGGGGTACGGGCGCGAGCTCAGCGCGATCGGGCTCCGCGAGTTCACGAACGTCAAGACGGTGCGCACCGCGCGCGGCGGCTCGGGTTCGCCGGGCGGGACGACGGAGTAGCGTCCGCGCCCGTCACGATCGCCCGAAGGCCGCGGTGCGGCCGCCTAACGGCCGTCTTACGACGACGCCCGCATTACGGGCCGCAGGACGCGCCGCCACCACCGCGCGCGCTGTTCGACGCGCTCGGCCGCGACGCGGATCCGGCGCCATGCGCCGAGCATCGCGCCCGCGTCGGCGAAACGGCGCTCCGGCTCCGGATCGAGCGCGCGACGGAGGAATTCAGCGAGCGCGACCGGAAAGCGATCGAGCGGCGGCGCGCCGCGCATCTGCGAGGCGAGCACTGCGGGCCCGTCGACCCCGGCAAACGGGGGCTGCGACTCGAGTGCGTAGTACAGGATCGCGCCCATCGCGAACACGTCGACGGCCGCGCCCTGCGGCTCGCCGAGCAGTTGCTCGGGCGGCGCGAACGCGGGGGTGCCCGACGCGCCCGTGACCTCCTCGCCCAACGCGCTCGCAATGCCGAAGTCCGAGACGCGCCAGCGGCGGTACCGGTCGATCAGCAGGTTCTCGGGCTTGAGGTCGCGGTGCACCACGCCGATCGCGTGCGCCGCGGCGAGCCCCTCGAGCACGAACTCGACCTGCGCGGCGACGTCGACGATCGTGCGCGCCCCCGCGCGCCGGACCAGCTCCGCGAGCGAGCCGCCGTCGGCGAGCTCCATCGTGTACCAGCTGACGCCACCGCGCGAGTCGAAGTCGAAGATCGGGACGAGCGCGGGATGGGCGAGCTGCGCCGCGAGCGTGGCCTCGCGTCGGAATCGGGCGACCGCGTCGGCGTCCCGGGCGACATGTGGGTGCAGCATCTTGAGCGCGACCTCGCGACCGAGTGACAGGTCGCGCACGCGCCACACCGACCCGAACGTGCCGGCGCCCAACGGGGCGAGCGTCTCGTAGTCGTCGCCCGTCGCCCACCGCAGCCGCGCCTCGGCGGTGAGCGCGACCGTTTCGCCGGTCGCCCCCTCGGTCGCGACGATCGGCGTCGGCCGGACGCCGACGCCGCGGTCGAGCGCACGGACCATCGCCGCGACCGACCCGAATCGACGCGTTGGGTCCGGGTCGAGCGCCCGCTCGATCACGTCCGCCGCGCTCGCCGGACACTCGGGGCGCAGCAACCGGATCGGGGGCACGTCGCCGGCCGGCGGCATCTCGCCGGTGAGCGCGAAAAACGCCACCGCGGCGAGCTGCCACTGGTCCGTGGCCACCGTGGGCGTCCAGCGTGCGCGCTCCTCGGGCGCGCGCGGGATCGTGACCGGGTCCGGCGAGATCGCCGCCGGCACCCGGTCGCGCGGCACGGCCCACTGCCACCCGAGCAGCCACAGCCGCCCCGACGACGTCAGCCACAACGTGCTCGGCGACACTGCGCCGTGCGGGCCGCCGCTGTCGTGGAGATAGGCGACCGCCGCGCCAGCCTCGCGCAGCAAGCGCAACACCGCCGGGATCCCCTCCGCACCGTGCCGGTCGACGCGCGCGCGGAGCGGCTCACCACCGATCCACCGCCGCAGGTAGCCCGGGCCGCGCCGCGGCTCGCGCGCGGGCACCCAGTAGTGGTACGTCGTCGGGACCGTCGGGTGGCTGCGATGCGCGAGCGCGCGCGCTTCGGCCAGCAGCCACGGCGCATGCGCGGGGTCGGGCGCGGTGACGAGCGAGAGCGACCGCCCGAGCGCGTCGATGATCTCCTGATAGTGCCGGTACTGCTCCTCGCGCGCGTCGCTTCCCCACGACCACCCGGGCGGCAACTGCCACGACGCGAGGTGCGGCGGCAGACGCGGGGGAGGAGCGGGAGGCATCGTCGGCGGGGAGGCTGGGCGCGGGCAGTCTAGACCCGCACGTCGGCGGCCCGCAACGTCACGGTCACGATGGTCCCCCGCCCCACGACGCTCTCGGCCGAGATCCGGCCGCCCCACCCATCGACGAGCCGCCGCGCGATCGCGAGGCCGAGTCCGCTGCCGCTCGTCCGCGTCGAGAAGTGCGGATCGAAGATGCGCGGCAGCACGTCGGGCGCGATCCCCGACCCATCGTCGTGCACGGCGAGCGCGATCCCCGCGCCGTCGCCGTTCAGCTCCGCGTGCGAGACGGTGACCCGCACGCAATGTGCGCCAGCGAGCCGCGCGTTCTCGAGCAGGTTGAGTACGACCTCGCGGAGCTCGCCGTCGCGCGCCCACGCCGTTGCGCGCTCGGGTGCGTCGAGTTCCCAGCGCACGGGCGGACCGCCGTCCGTGCCCGCGTCGTGCCCCGCGCCGTCCACCGCGCCCAAGCGTTCGAGCGCGACGACGTCGCGCGCGATCGTCGCGACGTCGGCCGGTTCGGGCGCGGGGGCGTGCGCTGGGGTGGTGCCATACCGGCTGAACGCGCGCGCGATCTCGTCGAGTCGGTCGATCTCCGCCAACACCCGCTCCGTGTTGGCCTCGAGCAGCGCGCCGAAGTCGCTGCGGCCGTCGCGGTAGGCGCGACGGAGCAGCTGCACGCCGAGCCGGATCGGCGTCAGCGGGTTCTTGATCTCGTGCGCGACCTGACGCGCCATCTCGCCCCAGGCGAGCGCGCGCTGCGCTTGGGCGAGGTCGGTCACGTCGTCGAGCGTGAGTACCGCACCCGCTGCGGCGCGACCGAGTTCCTCCGTGTCCGTTCCACCGGGCCCGCCACCAACGGCCGGCGACGCGCCGAGCGTCGTGAGCCGCGCGCGCAGCTGACGGCCGCGGATCGTGACCTCGAACGCGACGTCCGCCCCGTCGGGGTGCTCCGCCGCGGCGACGGCGGCGGCGTCGGCGAGAAACGCGCGCATCGGCCCCGCGATCTCGGGCGGGACCACGGCATCGAGCGGCTCGCCGACGCCTAACGGGCGGCCGAGGAGCGCGACCGCACGCGGATTCGCGACGGTGACGCAGGCCACCGCGTCGACCGCGACGACCCCGCTCGCCACGTCGCGGAGCACGGCCGCCGTGCGCCGGCGCGCCGCCTCGAGCGCGACGTGGCTCGCGTCGAGCTCCGACGCCATGTGTCGGAACGCGCCGAACACGGGGCGGAACTCCGCCGGCGGCTCGCGGTGCAGCGCGGCGGCCACGCGGTGCGCGCCACGTCCCAGGCTGGCCGGGTCGGATTCGGGGAGCCCGGGCTTACCGCGGGCGAGCGCGACGGCGGCGCGCCGCAGCGATCCCACGGGCCGGGCGAGTTGCCGCGCGGCCACGCCCGAGAGCCAGAGCGCGGCGAGCGCACCGGTGAGCGCCGCGAGCAGGACGAGGAAGCCGAGGTCGCGCCGCCGCGCGTCGAGCGTGTAGTCGTCGCTGCGCGCGGGCGTGGCGAGGACGACACGGCGGCCATCGTTCGTCAGGCCGGCGCGAAAGCCGATCACCGCTCGGCCGAGCGCGGCGGGCGCGTCACCCGTCGCGGTGAGCTCGTCGCCGACGCCGACGCTGAGCATCTGGCGAACGGGCATCAGCCGCCCGAGCGGCGCGAGCGGCAACACGGCCGGTTCGCTGGCCGCCGTGAGGACGCCGCGATCGAACGCGAGCAGCGGTGCGCCGAGTCGGGCGGCCACCGGCGGAAGCGCGTTCATGCCGGCTCCGAGCGCGCCATC
>DASWUT010000513.1:0-3893 GCA_036401455.1 Gemmatirosa sp.
GGGGGGGGGGGGGCGCAGGGTTGGGGCAGCGCGGGGGCGCCTCGGACGGCCGGTCCCCTTCGGCTCGCGGCAAGTGCCGGGCGGGTCGGAGCCGCTGGGCGTCTCCTCGCTGGCATTTGCGGGCTCGCCTGCGGGGACCGGCCGTCCGAGGCGCTACACGGTTCGGTCGTCGCGCCAGCGGAAGCGGGGCCGATCGTTAGTCGGCGTGGCACTCGACGCGGACGATGAGGCGGCGCCAGCTGGCGACGTTCTCGTTGCCGACCTTGTCGACGGTGGCACCGGCGCGGCCGCCGGCGATCATCCAGTGGGCGAGGCGGGCGCCGATGTCGACGGGGAGGTGGCCGACGAGGTCGCCACCGGGGGCGTGGACCCAGACGTTGGGGTCGTCGGTGTCGGGCGGGTCGGGGACGAGAATGAGGTGATCGCCGGCGTGGAGGCGGCCGACGACGGTGGCGCGCTCGGCGAAGACGGTGCCGAGGACGGGGGTCAGGAAGGGATCGGGCCAGGGTGGCGCGTGCGGGCGCGTGGAGGGCATGTCGGCGAGCTCGGAGGCGCGGGCGTGCTGGTAAGGGCGGGGCGCGCGGTGTAGTCTCGCGGCCATGCGAATCGCTGGAATACTTCGGACCGTTTGCGCGGGCGTTGGCCTCGTCGCCGGGGCGCGGGCTGCGCGCGCGCAGGGTGCGCCTGACGGTGCACCCGTACCGACGCCGTCGCAAGTCACCGGCCTCGCGATCGGGGCGGATCGAACGCTCGCGGACTGGGCGCAGATCACGGGGTACTTCGCGGCGCTCGCGGGGGCGTCGCCGTACGTGCGGATGGACACGCTCGGGCCGACGACGGAGGGGCGGCCGTTCGTGATGGCGACGATCACGGCGCCGGCCAACCTTCGGCGGATCGCGGAGATTCGGGCGGCGCAGGCGCGGCTGGCGGACCCGCGCGGGCTCGGGGTGGCCGAGGAGGCGCGGCTCGTCGCGCGGCAGCCGGCGGTGGTGATGATCTCGTGCAACATCCACTCGACCGAGATCGGCGCGTCGCAGATGGCAATGGAGCTCGCCTACCGGCTGGCGACGGTCGACACGTTGCGGCGCGCGCTCGACTCGGTCGTGGTGCTGCTGGTGCCGTCGATGAATCCAGACGGGGAGCAGATGGTGGTGGACTGGTATCGGCGTGGGCTCGGGACGCCGTTCGAGGGGGGGCCACTGCCGTTCTTGTACCACCCGTATACCGGGCACGACAACAACCGCGACTGGTACATGGTGACGCAGCGCGAGACGCGGCTCGTCACCGACGTGCTCTACCGGCGGTGGTTTCCCGAGGTGTTCTACGACGTGCACCAGCAGGGGACGGATGGGATGCGGATCACGCTTCCGCCGCATACGGAACCGATCGATCCGAACGTGGACCCGCTGATCGTGCGCGGGATCAACCACATCGGGGCAGAGATGGCGCTCGCGCTCGAGGCGCGGGGGAAGACGGGCGTGGGGAGCGGGGCGACGTACGACCTGTGGTGGCACGGCGGCGCGCGGTCGGCGCCAACGCGGCACAACATGGTGGGACTCCTGAGCGAGGCCGCGAGCGCGCGGATCGCGACGCCGATCACGATCACCGCGGCCGACCTGCGAGGCGGCCGTGCCGGCGCGGCGAGCGCGGCGATCGGCGGCCCGCCCCGGGTGAACCTGCCGAGCCCGTGGGCGGGCGGGACGTGGCGGCTGCGCGACATCATGGACTACGAGTCGATCGCGGGCGAGGCGCTCGTGAAAATGCTCGCGCGGCAGCGGGGCGATTACGTGGCGAACTTCGTCGCGCTCGGGCGGAAGGCGGTAGCGTTAGGCGCGGCCGGTGGGCCGTGGGCGTACGTGCTGCCGGCGGGTCAGGCGGACGCGCACGCGGTGGCGCGACTCGTCGAGGTGCTGCGCGTGGGCGGCGTCGACGTCGATCGCGCGACGGCAGCGTTCACCGCGGGCGGGCGGGCGTACGAGGCGGGCAGCTACGTGGTACGCATGGCGCAGCCGTATCGGGCGCACGCGAAGGATCTGCTCGAACCGCAGCGGTTTCCGCGGATCGAGTCCTACCCGGGCGGTCCACCGCAGCGGCCGTACGACGTGGCGGGGTGGACCCTGCCCTACCAGTTCGGCGTGCGGGCGGACGCGGTCGATTCAGCGTTCGCGGTCGCGAGCGTGCCGGTCGCGGGCGTGCCGGCGGCGGGGACGCTCGACAGCACGACGCTCGCGCGCTGCGCCGTGCGGCGCGCGCACGGCTCGAGGCGGCGGTCTGCAACGCTCGATGCGGCGAACACGGCGTGCTACCGCTTCGCGTTCGCGGCCGGCGCGGGGCAGGTGGTGCGCATCGGCGGCGAGACGACGGCAATCGCGATCCGCGAGGCGCCGCGCGTCGCGCTCTACCGGCCCTGGACGGCGAACATGGACGAGGGGTGGACGCGTTGGGTGTTGGAGCAGTACGGGGTGCGCTACGCCACGCTCACCGACTCGGCGGCTCGCGCGGGCGCGCTGCGGACGCGGTACGACGTGGTGGTCGTGCCGGACATGTCGCTGCGCGACGCGCGCGAGGGCATGTCGGCGCGCGAGGTGCCCGCGGCGTACGCCGGCGGGCTCGGCGAGGCCGGGCTCGCGGCGCTCCGCACGTTCGTCGAGGAGGGGGGGACGCTCGTTCTCGTCGACCGTGCGACGGAGATCGCGAGCGGGCCGTTCGGACTTCCCATCACCCGGATCACGGTGCCGCGCGCGGCGTCGGACGTCAGCGGGGGCGAGGATCCCGCGGCGGCCGGAGGCGATGCACTCTACGCGCCGGGCTCGATCCTGCGCGTGCTCGTCGACCGTACGCAACCGCTGGCGCTCGGTATGCCGGACACGGCGGCCGTGTACTTCACGAACTCGACGACGCTCGACGTGTCGCGCGCGCCGGGGGCGCAGGTGGTCGCGCGCTACCCCGAGCGGGCCGACGACATTCTGATGAGCGGCTTCCTCAGCGGGGGCGCACGGATCGCCGGGCGGGCCGCTCTCGCGGAGGTGCCGATGGGGCGCGGGCGGGTCGTGCTGTTCGGGTTCCGGCCGCTCTATCGTGCGCAGAGCATCGGGACGTTCCGGCTGCTGTTCAACGCGCTGCTCGCGAGCGTGCCGGGGAGTCAGACGGCGTCGACGCCGGGCGCGTACGGGCGGCGATAGAACGTGGCCGGCGTACGCGAGACGAACGGATCGTCGCGGACGACGTAGCGGAGCGGCCAGTCGGCCGCACGGGTGATGCCGATGCGCGGCGTGACCGCGACGGCCTCGTCCGGTACGGTCGAGCCAGGGCGCAGGGCGAGGGCATGGCCCGCAGCCACGATCCCATCGCCGGGTGCGCCGTCGAGCGGTGCGCCGTCGAGCGGTGCGCCGTCCAGCCGGCCGTCGATGCCGAGGGCTGCGCAGAGCTTTCCGGGGCCGTTGGTGAGGTCGACGTCGCGACGCGCGCCTGGACGACGAGCGCGGGCGAGCGCGAGGTCGCCTAACGGAACGACGGCGCGCACGAGCACCGCGCTGCCCGTGCCTTCGGGAAGCGTCACCGCGTTGAAGCACCAGTGCATGCCGTAGATGCGGTAGACGTACGCCAGGCCCGGCGGGCCGTGGAGGTGCCAGGTACGACGCGTCCGCCCGGCGACGGCGTGGCAGGCGGGGTCGTGTGGGCCGAGGTACGCCTCGGTCTCGACGATGCGGCCGGCGGCGGTGCCGTCCGGGGGGCGACACTCGAGCGTGGCACCGAGCAGCTCGCGGGCGACGAGGCGCGGGTCGCGGTCGTAGAACGTGGGCGGAAAGGGCGCGACGGCGAGCCCAAACGGCGCGGCGCCCGGCGCGGACAGGGTGTCCACGCCGGGCGCCGCGCGTTCGGTCGTGCGTGCG
>DASWUT010000514.1:0-3205 GCA_036401455.1 Gemmatirosa sp.
CGCGCACCGTGTCCGGCGCGCGCGACGCGCCGACGCGCACGGCCTGCGCGCCCACGCGCGCGCCCGCCGCCGCGAGCGTGCCCGCGAGCATGCCCGCGAGCGCGGTCGCACGAACCACCCGCGCGCGCCCGACCGCGCCACGCCCCAGCCGCGTCACCGACGCGTCGCGCGGGTCTCGCGCGTCTTGAAAAAGCCCAGCAGCGGCTGCACGTAACCTCGGTCGGTACGCACCGCGATCTCGTCCACGCCTGACCGGCGGAGCGCCCGCGCCCGCGCCTGCGCATCCGACGCAACCGCGGCTGCGAACGCGGCGCGCACCGCCGGATCGCTCGTGTCGACCTCGACGTCCGCGCCCGTCTCCGGATCGACGAATCGCGCGAGCCCGACGTCGGGCAGCACGTCCTCGCCAGGGTCGCTCACCGTCACCGCGATCACGTCGTGTCGCATCGCGAGCCGCGTCAGCGGCCGTTCGATCTCGGGGGCGGCGAAGTCCGAGACGATGAACACGATCGCTTTCTGATGCAGCACCTTCGCGATGTGGTCGACCGCCGCGGCGAGGTCCGTACCACGCCCGACCGCCTCCGCCGCGAGCAGGTCCCGGAGCAGCCGCAGCGCGTGCCGCCGCCCCTTGCGCGCCGGCACTTCGTGCTCGATCCGGTCGGTGAACAACGTGAGGCCTACGCGGTCGTTGTTGCGCACCGCCGCGAGCGCGAGCACGGCCGCGATCTCGACGGCGAGATCGTCCTTGAACCGACCCTTCGTACCGAAGCGCTCCGAACCCGAGAGGTCGACGAGCAGCATCACCGTCAGCTCGCGCGCCTCTTCGTACCGACGCACGAATGGCCGCCGCATGCGCGCCGTCACGTTCCAGTCGATCGCGCGCACGTCGTCCCCGGGCAGGTACTCGCGTACCTCGGCGAACTCCATCCCCTGCCCCTTGAACACCGAGCGGTACTCGCCCGCCCACAGCGAGTTCACCGGCCCACGCGTGCGCACCTCGATCCGTCGCACCTGGCGCAGGATCTCCGCCGGCACGCCATGCGGCGACTCCGCCGATCCCGGAACCGGCGCCGCGCGCTGACTCACGCCGCCGACCTCACGGGCTCGGCACCCGCGCCAGCACGCGAGTCACGACGTCGTCGCTCGTCACCTGCTCGGCGTCAGCTTCAAACGAGGTGAGCACGCGGTGCCGCAGCACGTCGGGCGCGATCGCCTTCACGTCGTCGGGTGTGACGTAGCCGCGGCCGCGCAGGAACGCGTGCGCCCGTGACGCCTGCGCGAGCGCGATCGTCGCGCGCGGGCTGGCGCCAAACTCGATGAGCGGCGCGAGGTCAGCGAGTCCGGCCTCCTTCGGCGCGCGCGTCGCGTGGACGAGGTCGACGATGTAGTCGACGATCCGCTCGTCCATGTACAGCTGCGCGATCCGCTTGCGGGCCTCCATGATCTGCGCGGGGCCGGCCACGGGCATCACGTCGATCGGCGCGCCACCGGCCATCCGGCGCATGATCTCGCGCTCCTCGTCACGCGTGGGATAGCCCACGCGCAGCTTCAGCATGAAGCGGTCGAGCTGCGCCTCGGGCAGCGGGTACGTCCCCTCCTGCTCGATCGGGTTCTGCGTCGCGAGCACGAGGAACGGCTCGACGAGCGGGAACGTCTCGCCGCCGATCGTCACCTGCTTCTCCTGCATCGCTTCCAGCAGCGCCGACTGCACCTTCGCCGGCGCGCGGTTGATCTCGTCGGCGAGCACGACGTTGGCGAACACGGGACCCTTCTTCACCGTGAAGCGGCCCGTACTCTGATCGAACACCTGCGTCCCGACGACGTCCGCGGGCAAGAGGTCCGGCGTGAACTGGATGCGCTGAAACGACGTGCGGATCGTTTCGGCCAGCGTGCGCACGGTCAGCGTCTTCGCCAGACCGGGAACGCCTTCGAGCAGCACGTGTCCGCCCGTGAGCAGGCCGATCAACAGCCGTTCGACCATGTAATCCTGGCCGACCACGCGGCGCCCCACCTGCTGCAGCACGCTCTGCACGAGCGCGGCGTCGGCCCCCGACGCATCGGTACGCGCGCCGTCGCGCTCCCGCATGGTCCCAATTCCCACGTCTCGACTCCCGATCTGGTGTGTAGCCGCGGCGCCGCCGGCTGGCGCGTGCGACGTCGTCGCCGACGCCGCGCGACTCGCGCGCATGTCCCCTCACACTGCCCTCACACTACCCTTACACGCGGACGCGGTTCGCAGCGCTGCCTCGCCTCAGTACTCGCCTCGGTAATCGTCGAACCCCTCGTCGCGCGATCGGGCGGGCATGCGAACGAGCGCGTCGAGCGCACGAAGCTCGGTCGTGGTGAGCGGACGCGACGCCCCAACCGGCAGGTCGCCGATGCGGATCGGGCCAAACGCGATCCGCACCAGCCGCTCGACCTCCAGCCCGAGCACCTCGCACACGCGCCGCACCTCGCGCGTGCGCCCCTCGGTGAGCGTGATCTCGAATTCCCAGCGGCGTCCGCCGAGCGCGTACGCCTCGGCGCTGACCGCGCGCACGATGCCGTCCTCGAGCTCGACGCCCTGGCGCACCGCGCGGACAGCGGCCGGCGCGTTCCCGCGGACGAGCGCCACGTACGTCCGCTCGACCTCGCGGCTCGGGTGCGTCAGCCGATGCGCCGCCTCACCGTCGGTCGTGAGGAGCAGAACTCCTTCGGTCATGAGATCGAGCCGCCCGACGTAGGTGAGCCCCGGCCGCTTCGGCACGAGGTCGAACACGGTGCGCCGGCCGTCCGGGTCGTCGCGCGTGGTCATCACCCCCGCCGGCTTGTGCAGCACCAGCCACTCGGCCGCGACCGGCCTCGCAACGGGCGCGCCGTCGAGGAGCACCTGATCGCGCGCCGGGTCGACCGTTTGCCCGAGCACAGCGACCGTTCCGTTCACGGTGACGCGGCCGGCGGCGATCATCTCCTCGGCCGCCCGCCGCGACGCGATGCCCGCCCGCGCGAGCGCGCGCTGCAGGCGCATCGGCCCGACCGCGACGGGGCGCCCGGCAGGAGCGTGCGGCGCCTTGGCCGGACCCTTGACCGGCGCCTTGGCCGGACCCTTGACCGGCGCCGGACGCCGCGGGGCCGCCGTCTTCGCGGGCGTCTTCGCCGTTGCCGCCCGCGCGGGTCCGGGCCGCGCAGACGTCGCCCGGCCGGCCGGTCGCGTAGATCCGCCGCG
>DASWUT010000515.1:0-3242 GCA_036401455.1 Gemmatirosa sp.
CCAGCAGCTCGAGGAACGCGCGCGCCGCCGCGCTCGGCCGGCGGCGGGCCATCGACAACCGGTTGAATGGGCGCGTGAGGTGGAGCCCGCGCACCGGCACCACCGTCAGCTGCCCGAGCGCCAGCTGCTCGACGACCGTGGCGCGCGACACGACCGCGATGCCGACGCCCTCGGCGACCAGGCGCTTGATGACCTCGGTGCCGTCGACGGCCATCGTGCGCGCGGGCACGACGCCCCCGGCCGTGAGACCGCGCAGGACCAGCTCGCGCGTCCCGGATTCGGGCTCGCGCAGGATCAGCAGCTCCTCGTCGAGCGCGGCGGGGGGCACGGGCCCGCGCGCCGCGGCACGGATGGCGAGCGCGTGCGTCGGTGCGGCCACGACCACCATCTCGTCCGTGATCCAGCGCGAGACCAGCACGCGCGGATCCGCCACAGGCGCCTCGGCGAGCGCGACATCGATCTCGTAGTTGCGCACGAGTGGAACGAGCACGCGCGTGTGCACGGACGACAGTCGCAGGTCGATCGCCGGGTGCGCGCGCGCGAACGCACCAATGAGCGGCGGGAGCACGTAGGTCATGATCGTCGTGCTCGCCCCGACGTGCAGCGTGCCGCGCGTGAGCCCTCGCGCTGCGGCCATCGCCTCCTCGGCGGCGCGCTCGGCGGCCGCGACGGCCTCGGCGTGCTCGAAGAGTTCGCGGCCGGCCGCGGTCGGATGCACGCCCCGGGCGCTCCGCTCCAGCAGCTCGACGCCGAGGTCGCGCTCCAGCTCGGCAACCGCGCGTGACACCGCGGGCTGACTCACACCGAGCCTGCGCGCCGCCGCGCCGACGCCGTCGTGGCGCACGGCGGCCGCGAACAGGCGAAGTTGGTTCAGGTTGAGAGCCATAACCGAAGCTGATGGTAAAGACGTGCTTTATCCAGCCGCGACGCTGACCAGCGCTGTGTAGTATCCCCTGTATGCGAATCCTGCGCGGCTCCTCCGCGCGGCTCCCGCTCCTGCCCGCCAGTCGTATGTGGCTCGTTCGCCTCGCCCTGCGCCAGCCGTACACCGTCGCGGTGTTCGCCGCCGTGCTCGTCCTCATGGGCGTGCTCGCGATGAAGAGCATGCTCGTCGACCTGTTCCCCAACATCGACATCCCCGTCGTCGCCGTCGTCTGGAACTACAACGGACTGTCGGCCGAGGACATGGAGCGGCGCGTGGTGCTGCTCTCCGAGCGCGGGCTGTCGAGCACGGTGAACGGGATCCAGCGCATCGAGTCGCAGTCGATCCCCGGCATCGGGCTCGAGAAGATCTATTTCCAGCCCGGCATCGACGTCGGCAACGCGATCGCCCAGATCGCCGCGTCGTCGTCGACATCGCTGCGTGCGATGCCGCCGGGCATGACGCCGCCCTACATCATCCAGAGCAACGCGTCGAGCGTCCCGGTCGCGCAGATGACCTTGTCGAGCAAGAGCATCGACGAGGCGAAGATCTCCGACTACGGGCAGAACTTCCTCCGCCTCCGACTGTTCACGGTCCCCGGCCTCTCGACGCCGGCCCCCTATGGCGGCAAGACACGCGAGATCACCGTCGACGTCGACCCGGCCAAACTCGCCAACGCGGGGCTCTCGCCGAGTGACGTCGTGCAGGCGATCCAGAGCTCGAACGTCATCATCCCGGCCGGCACCGCGCGGCTCGGTGACCGCGAGTACAACGTCGCGCTCAACTCGAGCCCTTCCGCGGTCGCCGACTTCGCCAACATCCCGATCAAGGTCGTGCGCGGCGCGCCGATCACCGTCGGCGACGTCGCCACCGTGAACGACGGCTACGCCGACCAGACCAACATCGTGCGCGTCAACGGCCGGCGCGCGGCGTACCTCTCGATTCTCAAGAAGGCCGACGCGTCGACGCTCACCGTCGTCGAGAGCACGAAGGAGCTGCTCCCCACGTTGCGGAAGCTCGCGCCCAACGGGATGGAGCTGAACCTCGACTTCGACCAGTCGACGTTCGTGAAGGCCGCGGTCGCCGGCGTCGTGCGCGAGGCGTTCATCTCGGCGCTGCTCGTCTCGCTGATGATCCTGTTCTTCCTCGGGTCGTGGCGCTCGGTCGTCGTCGCCATCGCGTCGATCCCGCTCGCGCTCGCCTGCTCGATCATGGCGCTCAAGGCGACCGGGAACTCGTTCAACATCATGACGCTCGGCGGGATCTCGCTGTCGATCGGCCTGCTCGTGGACACGGCGACGATCACGGTCGAGAACATCCATCGCAACCGCGCGATGGGAAAGCCACTCACGATCTCGATCCTCGACGGCGCGCAGCAGATCTCGCAGCCGGTGATCATGGCGACGCTCGCGATCTGCATCGTGTTCTTCCCCGTGGTCCTGCTCGTCGGGCCGGCGCGGTTCCTGTTCGTGCCGATGGCGCTCGCGGTGGTGACGGCGATGCTTTCCGCATGGCTGCTGTCGCGAACGCTCGTCAAGACGCTCGCGCGCATGCTGCTCGCCGGCGAGCGCGCGCACGGCCACGGGCACGACGCCGACGTGGACCCGCAGCACGCGAGCGGGTTCTCGCGTGTCTCGCACGCCTTCAACGCCGCGCGCGATCGCTGGTTCGGGCGCTTCCAGGACCGCTACACGGCGGCCGTGAGCGCCCTCGTCGTCAACCGCAGGGTCACGCTCGCGGCGTTCACGGGGCTCGCCCTCGTCAGCTTCTGCCTGCTGCCGCTCGTCGGGCAGGACTTCTTTCCGGGGACCGACGCGGGGATGATGAAGCTGCACTTTCGCGCTCCGTCGGGCACACGCATCGAAAGGACCGACTCGCTCGTCGCACAGGTCGAGCAGCACATCCGCGCGGTCGTCCCCGCAGCCGAGCTGGAGACGATCAACTCGATGATCGGCCTGCCGTCTCCACTCTCGCTCGCCTTCGTCCCCACCGACAACACGAGCGCGATGGACGCCGAGATCCTCGTCGCGCTGAAGGCCGGACACGCGCCGACCGAACAGTACGTGGCGAAGATCCGCGACGACCTCGCGAGGAGCTTCCCGGGCAGCACGGCGTACTTCCAGACGGCCGACATCGTGAGCAGGTCCTCAACTTCGGTCTCTCGGCACCAATCGACGTTCAGGTGCAGGACAACGACCTGCAGCAGGGCTACGCGATCGCGAGCCGCCTGGCCGCGGCGATGAAGACGGTGCCCGGTGCCGCCGACGTGCACGTGAAGCAGGCGCTCGACTATCCGACGCTGCGCGTCGACGTCGACCGG
>DASWUT010000516.1:0-4137 GCA_036401455.1 Gemmatirosa sp.
AGCGGCACCCCGCACGCGTTGCGTCCGGCGCAGACGAAGATCGCGCGCCGGTTTCGCACCGCTTTTGCACCCGACCGGGCTCGACGGGGTACCACGCGCGTCAGCAATCCGCAGATTGCCGCGTGCCCTCTTGCTCCCAGACGCCGTGACCGATTCGTCGTTGCTCGCTCCGTCGAGCCCCGCGTCGGCGGCCTCCGCGGCCGCCCCGTCCTCCACGTCGCCGACCGTGCTGGTCGTCGATGACGAGCCGCAGATCCGCCACGCCGTGCGCCACGTGCTCGAAGAGCTCGGCGCAACGGTCTACGAGGCCGCGACCGGGCGCGACGCGCTCGACGTCGCCGCCGCCCGCGGCCCCAACCTCGTCGTGCTCGACCTCGGGCTTCCCGACATGGACGGGATCGCCGTCTGCCGCGAGCTGCGCGCCTGGTCGCCGGCCCCGGTGCTCGTGCTCTCGGCGCGCCACTCGGAGCAGGAGAAGATCCGGCTGCTCGACGCGGGCGCGGACGACTACCTGACGAAGCCGTTCGGCCCGGGCGAGCTGGCCGCGCGTGTGCGGGCGCAGCTGCGCCGCGCGAACATGCGCGCGGCGGGCGCGAGCGAGCTCATCCCGCTCCGCGTCGGCGACCTCGTGATCGACTTTCACCGTCGCGTCGCCACCCGCGGCGGGCACTCGCTCGGCCTCACGCCGATCGAGTGGGGGATCCTGCGCACGCTCGCCGCCGAGGCGGGGCGCACGCTGACCCACAAGCAGATCTTCGATGCGGTGTGGGCGCGGCAGTTCGGGAACGCCGCGCAGTACCTGCGCGTGCACGTGACCAACCTGCGGCGGAAGATCGAGCGCGTGCCGTCGTCGCCCGAGCTGATCGTGACCGAGCCCGGCGTGGGGTACCGGTTCGAGCCGCCGCGCCCCGTCTAACGCACGACGCGTGGGGCGCCTGACACGGCAGGCGCGCGCGGCACGCCGGCTCGGCGTCTGGGCGGGATGGACGAGCGTGCCGGCGGCGATGTCCGCCGCGCTCGCGACGCGCCGCGGGCACATCGACCAGGTGCACGTCGTGCTGCCGCTGCTCCTCGTCGTGCTCGCGGGAAGCGCGACCGAGGGGCGCGCGCTCGGTCTCGTGCTCGCGGCCGAGGCGGCGGTGTTCGTCGACTACTTCTTCCAGCCGCCGTTCGACCGGCTGACGGTGGCGAAGCCGCTGGACTGGGTGGTGCTCATCGCCTTCTTCGTCACGGCAGGCGTGGCGACCGAACTGCTGGAGGTCGCGCGCCGCGAGGCCGCCGCTGCCCGTCGGCGGGCGAGCGAGGTCGGCGAGCTCGCCGCCGTCGGGGCCGAAGCGCTGAGCGCCGGGCGGGCCGACACGGCGGTCGAAGCGGTGGCCGCGGTGCTCGCGCGCACGCTCGCGCTCGACGGCTGCGCGATCTACGACGCCTCGGGCGCCGCGCTCGCGACGTTAGGCACCGTACCGGGAGCGGCGATCCCGGCTGCGGCGGACGGCGGCGCGCGCGAGCACGTGGAGATGCCGCTCGGCATTTCGGGGCGCGTGGTCGGCACGTTGCGACTGGCGCGCACCGGCGGCGTCCGGCTCGATGCGTCGCGCGCGGCGTTCCTCGCAGCGCTCGCGCACTACGCGGCGCTCGCCGTCGAGCGCGTGCGGC
Source organism: Gemmatirosa sp. (assembly GCA_036401455.1). Lineage (GTDB taxonomy): Bacteria > Gemmatimonadota > Gemmatimonadetes > Gemmatimonadales > Gemmatimonadaceae > BPUI01. Next base: position 1,657 of record DASWUT010000516.1, read on the forward strand.
TCGTGGCGGCCGCGGAGCACGCCGAGGCGCTCCGCGAGGCCGACCGAATGAAGGACCAGCTACTCGCGGCGGTGTCGCACGACCTGCGCACGCCGCTGACGACGATCAAGGCCCTCGCGCACGAGAGCGCGCGTCGCGGCGACGCGAACGCCGCGGTGATCGAGGAGCAGGCCGACCGCCTCACGCGCATCGTCGCGGATCTGCTCGACCTCTCGCGCGTGCGCGCCGGGGGCGTGGTGGTACATCCGGAGCTGAACACGGCAGAGGACGTCGTCGGCGCACTCCGCCGGCAGGTGGCCGGGGTACTCGATGCGGGCGCGCCGCCGCGTCCGCTCGCCGTCGACCTGCCCGATGACGACCCGCCACTCGCCGGCACGTTCGACTTCGTCGCGACGCTGCGCATCCTCGGCAATCTGGTCGAAAACGCGAATAAATACGCGCCGCCGGGTTCCCCGCTCGAGGTTGCGGCGTATGAAGCGGACGGACGGCTGACGTTCGCCGTGCGCGACCGCGGCCCCGGCGTCCCCGAGCGGGAGCGGGAGCGGATCTTCACGCCCTTCTACCGCGGTGTGGGCGCGCCCGTCGACGTCGGGGGCGCGGGGCTCGGGCTCGCGACGGCGCGCGCGCTGGCCGAAGCGCAGGGGGGCGCCGTCACCTACGCACCGCGCGAGGGCGGGGGCAGCGTGTTCGAGCTTCGGCTGCCTGGCGCGGCGGTGGGCGACGTGTCGGCCGACGGATCGGCCGATGACGGATCGGCCGATGCCGGATCGGCCAATGGGGACGTGCGGGAATGACGGCAGGCGGGCGCCGGACGCGGGATCGCGTCCGGCGCTCACCCGCACTCACTGAACCGTGAGCGCCGCCGTCTGGCTGCCGACGATGAGGTCGAAGACGCCCGGCTCGACGGCGAGTCGGTTGTCGCGGCCGACGATCGCGAGCCGCTCGACCGGAAGCCGGAACGTCACCGTCCGCCGCTCTCCCGGTGCGAGCGCGATCTTCTGAAAGTCGCGCAGTCGCCGCACGGGCGGATCGACGCTCGCGAACCGCTGATGCGAGTAGAGCTGCACGACCTCCATCCCCGCGCGCGCACCGGTGTTCGCGACCGTGACCGAAACGCTGACGGTATCGCCGTGCCCCGCCGTCGTGCGACCGAGCCGCAGGTCGCTGTAGGCATAGGTCGTGTACGACAGGCCGTAGCCGAACTCGAATTCGGGGTGGTAGCCCGAGGTCGAGTCGCCCGCCGTCGAGTTCGCGGGCTCGGTGCGGTCGTAGTGTTCGAGCGCGCCGGTGTAGCGCGGGTAGGTGAACGGCAGTCGCCCGCTCGGGTTGATCTCGCCGAAGAGCACGCCCGCGACCGCCTCGCCACCGAACGGGCCGGGCTGGTAGCCCATCACGATCGCGCGCGCCGCGTCCACCGCGGGGCGGATCACCCGCGGCCGCCCCTCGAACAGGGTGAGCACGACCGGCTTGCCCGTCGCTTCCATCGCCTGCGCCAGCCGTAGCTGCGCCGCAGGAAGCATGAGATCGTCGATGTCGCCCGGCGACTCGGCTTCGGCCTGCTCGGCCAGGGCGACCACGACGACGTCTGCGTCGCGCGCGGCCGCGACCGCGGCGGCGACGTCGCGCTCGGCGTCGAACGTCGCGCCCGGCACGTAGGTCACCCGCGTCGCGCCCGCGCGCTCGCGCACGGCGTCGAGCAGTGTCTTCACGCCTCGCGGGTAGAGCGTCGTGTCCGTGCCCTGCCACGTGTACGACCAGCCGCCGTACTGCGCGGGGAGCGACGTCGCGCCCGGCCCGGTCACGAGCACGCGCGCCGTCCGCGCGAGCGGGAGCGTCGGTGCGCCGCCGGCGCGGTCGTTCTTGAGCAGCGTGACGACCTCGTTGGCCGCCGCGTGGCTCGCCGCCTGGAAGGCCGGCGCGCCGACGTTGGCGAGCATCGCGGGATCGGCGTACGGGTTCTCGAACAGCCCGAGCTCGAACTTGAGCGTGAGGATGCGCCGCACGGCCTCGTCGATCCGCGACTGCGGCACCGCGCCCTCGCGCACGAGCGCGAGCAGGTCGTCGGTGAAGCTGTAGTCGTAGGGGACCATGCTCATGTCGACGCCGGCCATCACGGACTGACGGACCGCGTCCTTGTTGGTCGCCGCGACGCGGTGCACGGAGACGAGCTTCTTGATGTCCTCCCAGTCGCTCACCGCGACGCCCGTGAAGCCGAGTTCCGTGCGCAGCAGGTCGGTGAGCAGCTCGTGGCTCGCGTGAACCGGGACGCCGTTCACGTCGCCCGAGTTGACCATGATCGTGCGCAGCCCGGCGTCGATCGCGCCGCGGAACGCGGGCACGACGAGCTCGCGCAGCTGGCGCTCGGGGATCCACGCCAGCGTGCGGTCCTTGCCGCTCAGCGGGATGCCGTAGCCGAGAAAGTGCTTGCCGCTGGCAGCGACGAAGTACGCGCCGCCGACGGGCGGGGTCGCGCGGCCGAGC
>DASWUT010000517.1:0-4602 GCA_036401455.1 Gemmatirosa sp.
AGCCGTGGCCGCCGGCAGCCATCCGCCGAGCCGGTTGGCGACCACGGCGGCCTGGGCCACCGAGGCACCGACAAGGTCGGTGAGGCGCGCCGGGTCGAGCTGCGCGGCCGCCATGAGCACCGCACTCGCCGCCATCGTCACGTGCGCGCCCGGCGGCGGAGGCACGGCCATCGGGCTCTGCGGCGCGGCGATGCTGCCGCCGGTGAAGAACACCGCGCCACACAGGCATCCGGCCGGCGTCGTGAGGTCTGCGGCCTGCCCAGCGGCCCACGCCGCGCGCCGATTGGCGTCGGTGGGCTCACTGATCCACCGCTCGACCGCGGCGAGCGCTGCGTGCGCGGCGGCGGGCGGCGCGGCCGGCCCGCGCTCGGCGAGCGTCTGCAGCGTGTGGCGCACCGCCACCCACGCCCACCAGATGCCCTCGCGCGGCGGCAGGGCCGCGCCCACGACGCGCAACGCGGCGAACGGCGCGCCTGTCGCCGCGAACGCGCGCGCGAGCAATTCGGGGTCGTCGGCGGCCGGTCGAACGGCGTCGGGCGCGGCCGCCGCGGCGTTCGCGAGCGCGTCGGGGGCCGCCTCCGCGCGACCGACGAGCCAGGCGAGCAGCGGCGAAAGCACGGGCGCGGCAGGCGCCGCAGCCGGCGTCGGGGTGGGGGCGAGTGCGGTCATCGCCGGGTCACCCGACCATCACCACGCCGCCGCCCAGTTGCAGCATCCCACTTCCCGTGACCTGCGTCATCGCGCCCTGGACGGTGGTCATCGCCTCCCCCTGCACGCTCACCATCGGGGCCTTGAGCGCTGCCTGCATCATTCCCTCGACGCTCACCATCGCCCCCTTGGCGGTGATGCCGGTCGGTGTGATCTGGATCGAGGACGTCGGGCCACTCTTGAGCGTGACCCCCTGCAGCGCTTCGAGCGTGATGCTGCCGACGTCGGCCTTGATCGAGATGTTCCCGAGCGACACATCGATCGTGAGGTTCCCCATCTTCACGGCCAGTTCGTCGTTGCCCATCTGCACCGTCGCCGAGCGGTTGCCCTGCTTGACGGTGAGCGACTGGTCGCCGTTGACCGTGACCGTCTGCTTGCCTAACGCCACCGTCACCTCCTGGTCGCCCTGCGATACCTCGACCGTCTGCTTGCCCTGCTTGACGGTCGTCGTCTGATCGCCCGTGCTCACCTCGATCACCTGCTTGCCCTCGCTCACCGTGAGCGTGTCGTCGTTCTTGATCGTCGTCGTGCGGTCGTGTAGCACGTCGCGCGTCTCGTCGTTCTTCACCTTGATCTGGAGATCCTTCTCGGCCTGCAGATAGACGTGCTCGCTTCCCTGCTTGTCCTCGAAGCGCAGTTCGTTGAAGTTGTCCGCCCCGCCGCCCACGGAGCGCGACTTCATCCCGCTCTGCGTCTTGTTGTCGGGCAGCCCGTACGGGTGTGCATGGTTGTTGGAGTAGACGCGACCGGTGACGATCGGCCGGTCGGGGTCCCCTTCGAGGAACTCGACGAGGATCTGCTGCCCGATCCGTGGCAGCTGCACCGCACCCCAGCCGGTACCCGACCACAGGCTCGCCACGTGCACGCGGTGCTGCGACTTGCCCTCCGTGCCGGCGCCGCGGTCCCACGGGAACTGGAGCAGGACGCACCCATCCTTGTCGACGTCGATCTGCCCCGCGCCACCGGTGCCGACGACGAGCGCCGTCTGGTTGCCCTGCACGGACGGTCGCCGCGTCGTGCGCGCGGGACGGAAGGGCGTCGCTGCGGGGATCGCCTCGAAGGTGTTCTGCAGCGTGTGCCCCTCCTCGCCGCCGCCGACGTAGGTGCCGATCTCCAACTCGTGCGTCACCCGCACGAGCTGCAGCTCGACCCCGGCCGCGCCGAACGCGCCGCCGGTGATCGTCACGCGGGTGCCGGGCGTGAACGAGACGCACGTCGACGCGCCGCGCACGACGTCCCCCCCGGACTCCTCGGCCTCGATGCGCCGTGTCGCCTCAGCCGCGGCGACCCCCGCCGACGGCGTTCCCGACAGCGCGCCGAGGAAGGCGTACAGCTCACCGTTGGCGCCGGGGTTGGTGCTCGGCGCGGAGCCACTGTCGCCCGCGCGCAGCAGGTGGAAATCGGCGAGCGCGACCGTCTGCGCGTGCACGGCGTACTCGCGTTCGGCGCGGGTCACGGCATCCGGCTGCGCGGCCGCGGCGGCCCGCGCGCCGTTCAGCACGGCCGCCATCGGCACCGACGCGAGTGCGCCGGCCGGCACCGCGCTCCCCTTGGCGTCGGAAATGACGAGCGTGTGCTTGTCCGCGGCGAATTCGAACGCGTAGTACAGCCCCGCCTCTTCCAGCATCCGCGAGACGAACGCCAGGTTGGTTTCGGCGTACTGCGCGACGTAGGCGAGCGCGGGCGGCGTCGCGGTGACCCGGGTCTTGTGGTCGCTATAGCCCGCCCCCGAGAACACCGCCTCGACGATCTCGAGCACGGTCTTGTTCTCGAACGTGCGCGCGTCGCTCGAGAGCGAGAGCATCCAGAGCCAGGGCACGAGTTCCGCCCGGTAGCGCGTGCGGCCGCTGATCCCCTCGGCGCCGAGGTTGGCGAAGCGGCGCACGAGCCCGTGGAAGTGGCGCGTGCCCGTCGCCGCGCCCTGCGCCTCGACGCCGACCGGCTTGCCTAACAGGCTGGCCGGCGTGACGGCCGCGTTCGCCGAGGTGAAGTCGACGGTGAGCACGTACGGACGCGACAGCTCCTCGGTCCCCGTCAGCTTCACCGGGACGAGCACGTCACCGCCGAGCGGGGTCGTCGCGACCAGCGGGCGGTTCGCCTGCTGGACCGCGAGCACGGCGCTCACGGCCGTCACCCGCCCACGCCCGCGGGCGCGAGGCCGGCGGGGTCAGCGTCGGAGATGCTGCCGGGGGTGCTCCCCGCGTCGCTCGCATCCTCCGCCGCGGCGGTGAGCGAGTAGCCCGCGTCGCGCACCGCGGGCGTCACCGCGTAGGTCAGCTCCCCGTCGGCGTCGACCCCCACGCGCACCGCCCCCGGCAGCTCGCCCCCGGCGATCGCCTCGAGCAGCAGGCGCGAGATCTCGGGGAGCATCGTGTTGGACAGGATGTTGTCGACGTTGCGCGCGCCGCTCTCGACTTCGGTGCACCGCGCGGCCACGGCGTCGACGAACGCGTCGTCGTAGGTCATCGTCACGCGGTGCGTCTCGTGCAGCCGGCGCGCGATCTTGTCGAGCTTGAGGCGGATGATCTTCTTCAGGTTCTCGTCCCGCACGGGGAAGTACGGGATGAGCACCATGCGCCCGAGGAACGCGGGCTTGAACACCTTGTCGAGCTCGGGCTTGAGCGCGCCGACGAGCGCGTCGTGCGTCGGCGCGGTCTCGGGGTCGGCCGTCAGCTTCATGATCGTCTCGGTGCCCGCGTTGGTCGTGAGCAGGATGATCGCGTTCTTGAAGTCGATCTCCCGGCCCTCGCCGTCCTCCATCTTTCCCTTGTCGAACACCTGGAAGAAGAGCTCCAGCACGTCGGGGTGCGCCTTTTCGACCTCGTCGAGCAGCACCACCGAGTAGGGGCGGCGTCGGACCGCCTCGGTGAGCACCCCGCCCTCGCCGTAGCCCACGTAGCCCGGCGGCGAGCCCTTGAGCGTCGAGACGGTGTGCGCCTCCTGGAACTCGCTCATGTTGATCGTGATGAGGTTCTGCTCACCGCCGAAGAGCAGATCGCCCAATGCCAGCGCGGTCTCGGTCTTGCCGACGCCCGATGGCCCGACGAGCATGAACACGCCCTTGGGCTTGTTGGGGTCCTCGATCTTGGCGGCGGACGTGCGCACGCGCTTGCTGATCACGCCGAGCGCGTGGTCCTGCCCGATGATCCGCTCGCCCAGGTAGCGCTCGAGCTGGAGCATCATGCCGAGCTGGTTGCGCAGCATCTTGCCGACGGGCACGCCCGTCCACCCCGAGATCACCTCCCCGACGATCGAGGCGTCGACGGCGACGCGCATGAGTGGGGTCTCGCCCTGGAGCGCCGCGAGCGCGCCCTGCTTCTCACCCAGTTCGGCGCGCAGGGCCGGCATATCCTGCGCCGACGCGGCGGTGCCGTGCGCGTCCTCGATCTTGCCGCGCAGCGTCCGGATCTCGCTCACGAGTGCGCTCTCCTGCTCCCAGCGCTCGGTGAGGCTGGCGAGCTGCGTGTCGAGCGCGGCGCGTCGCGTGCCGATCGCCCCGAGCCGTTCCCGGTGGTCGGCGCCGAGGGCCGCCTCGCGCGTGAGGACCCGTTCCTGCACGGCGAGATCGTCGAGCTCGCGCCGTGCGGCCTCGAGCGATGCGGGCGTCGCCTGCTGGCCTAACGCGAGCCGCGCGCACGCGGTATCGAGCACGCTCACCGCCTTGTCCGGCAGCTGCCGGTCGGGCAGGTAGCGGTGCGAGAGGCGCACCGCCGCGTCGAGCCCGTCGTCGGTGATGCGCACCTTGTGGTGCGACTCGAGCGCGGGGACGACGCCGCGCAGCATCACGAGGCACTGCTCCTCGCCGGGCTCCTCGACCTTGACGAGCTGGAACCGGCGCGAGAGCGCGGGGTCCTTTTCGAAGAACTTCTTGTACTCCGCCCACGTCGTCGCAGC
>DASWUT010000518.1:0-1965 GCA_036401455.1 Gemmatirosa sp.
CGTCACGCCGGCGTTGTCCGGCTGCCCGCGCGTGATGTAGTCGCGGCCGGCGCGGCCGCCGAACATCCCGCCGGTGAACCCGCGCGAGAAGATCTGCACCAGCGGCTGCGTTTCCTCGACCGTCGGCGCCGCCGTCCACGTCCCGCCGGCGAGCCGATCGAGCCACGCGCGGTAGCTCTGCGTGACGGTGGCGACGTACTCGGGGCGCTTCTTGCGGCCCTCGATCTTGAGACAGCCGACGCCCGCCGCCGCCAGCTCCGGCAGGTGATCGTGCGCCGCGAGGTCCTTGGCCGAAATCAGGTAGCCGCGGTCGAGCTCCTGCCCGGTGAGTACGTCGTCGAGCGTGTAGTCCTTGCGACACGACTGCACGCACGCGCCGCGGTTGGCCGAACGCTCCGAGATCATCCCGGACATGAAGCACTGCCCGGAGTACGAGATGCAGAGCGCGCCATGCACGAACGTCTCGAGCCCGAGGTCAGGGACCGCGGCGCGGATCGCGCGCACGTCGTCGAGCGTGTTCTCGCGCGCGAGGACGACACGGTCGACGCCGAGTCCGCGCATCACGGCCGCGCCGCTCGCATCGTGCACCGTCATCTGCGTCGAGCCGTGCACCTCGAGCTGCGGGTACACCCGCTGGATCAGGCGGACGATCCCGATGTCCTGCACGATCGCCGCGTCGATCCCGCGGTCGACGCACTCGCCCAGATACGTGAGCGCATCGACGAGCTCGGCGGGCTTGATCAGGATGTTGAACGTCAGGTAGACGCGCGCGCCATGCGCGTGCGCGATCACGCACGCCTCTTCGAGCTCGTCGAGCGTGAGTTGCGCGCCGTCGTCGCGCGCGTTGAACCGCGACGCGCCGAGGTAGACGGCGTTCGCGCCGTTCGCGACTGCGGCGCGAACGGCGTCGAGCGTGCCCGCGGGGGCAAGCAGTTCCGGAACGGGGGACACGCTCATGCTGATGGCCTGTAAGGGCTTAATCTATAACGACTTACGACGGAGCGCGCCGGGCGGGCGGTGGTCGCGATCCAGTCGACGTGCGGAGGGCCGGCCGCGCGACGCGCGACCGGCCCTGAGCTCTACCCGAGTGCCCGCCGCGAGTTCTCGCGGGCGCGATTCGCCGCGCTGCGGCGGCGTCAGTGCGCCTCGTCGTGCCCCTCGGCGCCTGGCGAGCCCGGTGGGCCCGCATGCGCGCCGTGCGCGTCGTGGGCCTCCTGCGCGTGCTCGCGTTCCTCCGCCGGGGCCGGGAGCGAGACGAGCACTGCCGTGACGATCAGCACCAGCACGCCGAGCGAGACCTCGCGCAGCGACGCCCGCGCGAGGCGCGCGTCGCCCGAACCTGCGCTCAGCCCCGGCGTGGCAACGCGCCAGTTGTAGTAACCGAACGCCGCGATCGACGCCACGATGAGAAGCTTGACGTCGAGCGCCCAGCCGTATGGCGTCGTCCACAACGCGTCGATTGCGCCGAGGTGGCGCCAGGCGGTGGTGACGCCGGTAACGGCGAGCAACGCGGACGAGGCGAGCGCGAGCCGCGAGAAGCGGCGCACGAGCGCGTCGAGGCGCGAGCCGCCCGGGCGCAGGTCGGGATCGCTCCCGACCGCGTCACCGCGGAGGAGCAGCGGAAAGAAGGCGGCGACGAGCACCGCGAGCGTGCCGAGCCAGAGTCCACCCGCGAGCACGTGCAGGGGGTTCACGAGCCGCGCCCACTGACCCTTGGCGGCCGGGCCGAGCGCGAGCGCCAGCGCGGCGAGCGCGGCGAGCCACCATCCCGCGCGGACCCGGACGCGGGCGAGCACGAACCCCACGAGCGCGGCCCCGAGCAGCACGGCCGGGAGCACGATCGACGGGCCGCCGTGGGCCGCGCCTGGCGGCGCCCCGGGCGGCGGTGCCTCTGCGGCGCGCTTCGCCGCCTCGACGAAAAGCGACACGAGTTGGATCGCCGCGCCGACGATGCCGACCGTCGCC
>DASWUT010000519.1:0-6033 GCA_036401455.1 Gemmatirosa sp.
GGTGGACGCGCCGAACACGTCATCGCGCCACGCGCGGAAATCGCCGAGCGCCCGCTCGGCCATCCTCGCCCGCTTCGTCAGCTTGTCGCGCACCGGCTCGTCCAGGTCGTCGACGAGGCCGAAGTTGGCGTTCATCGGCTGGAAGTGCCGCGGGTCGGCCTCGCGCAGGTGACGGTAGAGCGCCCCGAGCATCGTCGTCGGCGGAGGCAGGACCGGCGCGAGGCCGCGCAGCAACCGGTCGAGGTTGAGGGCGGCGAGGAGCCCGGTCGCGGTGCTCTCGGTGTATCCCTCGACGCCCGTGAGCTGCCCCGCGACGAGCGTCGTCGGTCCGTCGCGGAGCGCGAGGTACGGCGTGAGCGCGGCCGGCGTGTTCACGTAGCTGTTGCGGTGGATCGACCCGAAGCGCAGGAATTCCGCCTCGCCAAGGCCCGGGATCAGGCGAAACACGCGCTGCTGCTCCGGGTAGCGGAGCCGCGTCTGGAACCCGACGAGATTCCACATCCGACCGGCCCGGTCCTCCTGCCGCAGCTGCACGACCGCCCACGGCCGTCGCCCCGTGCGCGGGTTCGTTAGGCCGACGGGCTTGAGCGGCCCGAAGCGGAGCGTGTCGCGCCCGCGGCGCGCCATCTCCTCGACGGGCATGCACCCCTCGAAGTACGGCACCGCGTCGAACTCGTGCGCGGTGGTCTGGTCCGCTGCGACGAGCGCGTCGAGGAACGCCTCGTAGTCGCCCCGCTCCATCGGGCAGTTGAGGTACGCGCCCTCGGCCGCCCCCGCGTCGGCGGCGCCGTCCATCGTCTCGCGACCCCAGCGCGATGCGCGGAAGGTCACGTCGCGATCGACCGACTCGACCGCGACGACGGGGGCGATCGCGTCGTAGAAGGCGAGCGATCGCTGCCCGAGCCGCGTCGCGAGCGCGTCGGCGAGAGCGTCGGAGGTGAGCGGCCCGGTCGCGACGATCCCGACCTCGGGCAACGCGCCGACCTCGCCGCGCACGATCCGCACGTTGGGGTGCGACGAGACGCGGGCATGCACGCCGGCAGCGAACTGCTCGCGGTCGACGGTCAGCGCGGTCCCCCCTGGGACGCGCGCGTCGTCGGCCGCGGCGAGGATCACCGAGCCGAGCTCGCGCATCTCGGCCTTCAGCAACCCGTGCGCGGTGGTCGCCTCGGTGCTCTTGAAGGTGTTGGAGCAGACGAGCTCGGCCAGCCGATCGGTCCTGTGCGCGGGCGTCGTGCGCACGGGCCGCATCTCGTGCAGCGCGACGCGGTGCCCGCGCTCGGCCAGCTGCCACGCTGCCTCGCTGCCGGCAAGGCCGCCGCCGACGACCGTGATCTCGTCCGGAGTGCGCATGCGGCCAGTATAGCGCCGGTCCAGCGCGCAGCGGCGGTGCCGGCTGACGGCCGGCACCGCTCGCGGAAGGGGTTACCGGTCGTACTGCAGGGCGAGCTGCAGCTGGTGGATCGCGTTGTCGGTCGCCGCGAGAGCGTCCGCGCGGTGGCCGCCGAAGTCGGTCGCGGCGTTCTGCAGATCGCTGCGCGCGTGCTGCAGCGCGTTGATCGCGCGGCGGATCTCGGGGTGCCGCTCACGATAGACCCGCGGGAAGGCGGCGCTCGTGGCGACAGACGCCGAGGTCGTCGCCGCCGCGGCGCTCGGTGCGATCGCGGACGCCGCACTGCTGACGGAGTCCGCGGTGTGGGTGGCCGCGACGGCGGTCACGGCCGGCGCGGCGGTGAGGGCCAGCGCAGCGAGAACGGTCAGGGTACGGGTCGAAGTGAACATGATCATCTCCGGTGGGAGCGAGGGACTCGCGAAGGGATGCTGCAGGCGTGAGTTCAGCGTGTTGGCCGCCGTCGCGGCCACGACCCGGGCACACTGGTTTCGACGCCGAACGCCGCGCCGCGTTAACTCCGTCTCGCGGCCACCCCTGCCGCCGTCCTGCGCGGTCCGTCAGCGACGCCCCCGCGGGCGCCCCCGCAGGCCCCTACGCCGGCTCGTACGTACCGACGTGCCAGAGATTTCCCTCGGCGTCCGCGCAGCTGAAGTCATGCGAGCCGTAGTCGGTGTCGTACGGGGGGCGCACGATGCGTGCGCCGGCGGCGACCGCCCGCGCGTGCAGCACATCGACGGCTTCCGGCGTCGCCATGACGAGGTAGATCGAGCCGTGCCCCGGGCGATGCGACAGATCGTCGTCCTTCACCGAGCCGAGCATCACGCAGCCGCCGCCAAACCACAACTCGGCGTGCGCGACGGTGCCATCGGGCCCAGGGTGGACCTGGCGTGCCTCGGCGCCGAGCACGTCGACGAGCCACCCGATGGCGGCCGGAGCGTCGTCGTAGCGAAGCCCGGGGATGGCGGCGGTGATTCGGACGGCAGACGCGGCGGCGGGGCGAGCAGTCATGGAAACCTCGATGTGGAGAAGGGCGGCGGGAACGCCCACATCATGCGGCGCCGCTCACCGTTCCGTCTTGGAAGTACGTCCGCTGCCCGCGTCGATTCCGGCCGACTCCGCGAGACTCGGCGAGTTCGGATATCCGGTCGCCGCCGCGTACGCGCCGGGCGTCATCCCGGCGAACTCGCGGAAGCACGCGTGCAGGTGGGCCTGGTCGTAGTAGCCCGCCGCGAGCGCGGCCGCCGACAGCCCGTGCCCGCTCCGCACCAGCGCGAGCGCACGCCGAAAGCGCAGCACGCGCGCGTACCGCTTCGGCCCCATCCCGACCTGCTGCCGGAACGCGTCGGCGAAGCGCGTGCGGCCGAGTCCCGCCTGGGCGCGGAGCGCGGTGATCGACGCGACGCCATCGACGCGCTCGAGTTCGGCCGCGGCCCACGCCACCGCGGGGTGTGGCACAGCACCGTGGGCCGCGGTCCGGACGAGTCGCTCGAGGATCCACGCCCCCGCACGCCCGAAGCACACCGAGACGTTGGGCGCGTCGTGACAGCGCTCGGCCAACTCGGCGGCCGCGCGCCCGGCGCCGTCGGTGAGGTCGAGCGTCCGGCCCTCGGTCGCATCGAGCGGTGCGCCGAGCAGCGCATACGCCCCCACCGGGTGCAGGCGCACGCCGAGCACGCGACAGCGCTCGGCTGGCGCCTCGACGACGAGCGGCCCGGTCTGAACACCGGTGAGGCACGCGACGGGGAACGGGTCGCCGGTCGCGCCACGGTCGACGGCGCGGTACCGGGGCCCGAGGTGCACGATGATCTCGAGGTGGCCGCCGGGGAACGTGCGTTCGCGGAGCAGCGTGGTGTGCCCGTCGAAATGCCAGAACGCCCGCACCACCCCGGCCAGCGCCGGCGGCAGATCCGGCGGCTCGCACGCGTGGTGCGTCCAGCGGCCCAACGCCGAATCGACGGACGCCGTCGTGAGGCGCATGGTGCCGTTAGGCGCGCACGCCGAGCACCGCCGCGAGCAGCGCCGTGAGAGCGAGCGCCGTGAGCGAGATGATCGTCTCGCACACCGTCCAGGTGCGAAGCGTTTCGGAGACCGTGAAACCGAAGTACTCCTTCACGAGCCAGAACCCGCCGTCGTTCACGTGCGAGAGGACGAGCGATCCCGCGCCCGTGGCGAGCACCATCAGCTCCGGCGACACGCCCGCCGCGTGTGCGGCGACCGGCGCGGCAATCCCGCACGCGGTGACCATCGCGACGGTCGCGGAACCCGTCGCCACGCGGATCAGCGCCGCGACGAGCCAGCCGAACAACAGCACCGGCACGCGGGCATGCGTCGCGAGGGCGACGACCGCGGCCGACACACCGCCATCGGTCAGCACGCGCCCAAACCCGGCACCCGCACCGACGACGAGAATCACCGCGGCGACGGGACCGAGGCACTCGTTGGTGTAGCGAAGAATCGTCGCACGATCGAATCGACGACCGAGCGTACCGAAGCTGACGAGCAGCGCGAGGAGCAGCGCGACGACCGGCGTGCCGGCGAGCCGCAACATCCCGTTGGGCAGACTCTTGGCTGGGGCGACGAGGTCGGCCCAGTTGCCGACGAGCATGAGCGCGACCGGCAGCAGGATGGTCGCCACCGTCACGCCGAAGCCCGGCCGCGTCTCCCCGCGCGCCGCCGGCGCGACCTCGGTGAGCTCGGTGCCGAGCGCACCACCGGCGGCACGGGGCCGCACGTGCCGTTCGACGAGCCGCGCGAACAGGGGACCAGCCAGCGCCACCGTCGGCAAGCCGACGATCAGCGCGTAGAGCATGGTGCGTCCGATGTCGGCGTGGTAGGCGGTCACGGCGAGCAGCGCGGCCGGGTGCGGTGGGATCAGACCGTGGACGACACTGAGGGCCGCGACCATCGGAATCCCGACGAGCACCATCGACGCCCCCGTGCGCCGCGCGACATCGAAGGCGACGGGCGCGAGCAGCACGAGCCCGACGTCGAAGAACACCGGAATGCCGACGAGCAGCGCGATGCACGCCATCGCCCAGTGGACGTGCCGGGCGCCGGCCACCTGGATCACGCGCCCGGCGATCTGCTCCGCTCCACCCGACTCCGCCAACATCTTGCCCAACATGGTGCCGAGCGCGATCACGACCGCAATGTGCCCGAGCGCGCCTCCAGCGCCGGTCTCGAACGAGGTCACGATCCGCCCCAGCGGCATCCCCGTCGCGATCCCGGTCGCAACCGAGATGATGACGAGCGCGACGAACGGGTGCAGCTTCAGACGCGCGATGAGCAGCACGAGCGTCACGATCGATACCGCCGCGGCGAACAGCAGCTGGTTGCCCTGGATCACACTCGGTGCCCAATACGAGGGTTGAAGAACGGTATGCAACGATGTGACACGCTCATCGGCGGCGCTACGGTCATGGACGGCACGGGACGCCCCGCCGCGCGCGCGGACGTCGCGCTCGCCGGTGGTCGCATCGCGGCCGTGGGGACGCTCGACCCGCGCGCGTGGCAGGCCGACGACGTCCGCGACGCCATGGGGCTGGTGCTTTGCCCGGGCTTCATCGACGTCCACACGCACGACGACACGCGCGTGGTCGACGCGCCCGCGATGTGGCCCAAGCTGTCTCAGGGCGTGACGACGGTGATCGTCGGCAACTGCGGCGTGAGCGCGGCTCCCGTCCGCCTGCGCGGGGCGCCCCCAGACCCGATGAACCTGCTCGGCGCGGCAGACGCGTTCCGGTATCCGACGTTCGCGTCGTACCGCGCGGCCGTCGAACGCGCGCGCCCCGCGGTGAACGTCGCCGCGCTCGTCGGGCACACCGCGCTGCGCACGAACCACATGGACCGCCTCGACCGTGCCGCGACCGCCGACGAGATCGCGGCGATGCGCGCCGAACTTCGCGACGCGCTCGCCAGCGGTGCGTTAGGCATGAGCACCGGCCTCGCCTACGCGAACGCGCGCCGCGCGCCGACCGCCGAGGTGCTCGCGCTCGCCGAGCCGCTCGCGGAAGCCGGCGCGCTGTATGCGACCCACATCCGGAACGAGTTCGACGAGATCCTCGACGCCCTCGACGAGGCAGTTCGCATCGGCCGGCACGCGCGGGTGCCGGTCGCGATCTCACACCTCAAGTGCGCGGGCCCGGCGAACTGGGGTCGGAGTCGCGAGGTGCTCGCGGCGCTCGACGTCGCGCGCGAGACGCAGCCGGTCGGGTGGGACTGCTACCCCTACGCTGCGGGCTCGTCGACGCTCGACCTCGGGCAGGTCACCGACCGGCACGAGATCACGATCACCTGGTCCGACCCGCACCCGGAGGCGGGCGGCCGATCGCTGACCGCGATCGCCGCCGAGTGGAACGTCGCGCTGGTCGACGCGGCGCGGCGACTGCAGCCGGCGGGGGCGATCTATCACTCGATGTCCGAAGCGGACGTGCAGCAGATCCTCCGCCACCCCGCAACAGCGATCGGGTCCGATGGCCTACCCAACGACCCGCGCCCGCACCCGCGACTCTGGGGCACGTTTCCCCGCGTGCTCGGCCACTACTGCCGCGACCTCGGCATCTTCTCGCTCGCGGAGGCGGTGCACAGGATGACCGGCCTCCCGGCGCGACGATTCGGGATCGCGGAACGCGGCGAGGTGC
>DASWUT010000520.1:0-4498 GCA_036401455.1 Gemmatirosa sp.
CCGGGGAACATGCGCTCGCGCACCTCATCGCCGATGACGATGACCGGCAGTCCGAGCTGGGCCTCCTGGGGCGTGAACGCGCGGCCGCTCGACATGTCGTACTTCTTGATCCGGAAGTAGTCGCCGTCGGTCGCGACCGCGAACACCTGACGCGGGCGCGCGTAGAGCGTCGAGGCGTAGACGAGGTTCTCGCTGTCGATCGCCGATTGCGTGCCCGGCGGCAGCGCGGCGCGCAGCACGTCGACGTCGACCATCGTGAGCCGCGGGCGCCGCTCCCATTCGCGCCACTGCGCCTCGCTGACGTCGCCGAAGTTCATGCCCGGCATCCGCCGCACGGTGAACGTGTTGCCGCCGATCAGCTTCCCGGCGAAGTCGTTCTCCATGTAGTTGGTCATCCCCTGGACAATGGAGATGACGGCGATCAGGAACATCACGCCGATGAGCACACCGAGCGTGGTGAAGAAGCTCTTCAGCTTCTGCACGCGGATCTGCTGCAGGGCGAGGCGAACGGCTTCGAGGAGGGACATCAGCGAGAGGAGCGGGGCCCGTGCGCGGTGGGCCGCGCGGTCATTCGTAGCGGAGCGCGTCGACGGGGTCGAGACGCGCGGCGCGCACGGCCGGGAGCATGCCGAACAGTACGCCGGTGAGCGCGCTGCCGGCGAGTGCTGCCACGACGGCCCCGGCGGGGACCGCGGCCTCGATCGGGGTCAGGTGGCGCAGCACTAGCGCGAGCCCACTGCCCGCCGCGAGGCCGGCGACCGCGCCGATCGTGGTCAGCGTCGCGGCCTCGACGAGGAACTGCCAGAGGATGATGCCGCGCGAGGCGCCTAACGCCTTGCGCACGCCGATCTCGCGGGTACGCTCGGTGACCGAGATCATCATGATCGCGATTACGCCGACGCCGCCGACGACGAGACCGACCGCCGACAGCACGAGCATGACGAGAAAGAACGCTCCGACGACCTGGTTGTAGAGCTCGAGGATCTTGTCGGGCGTCGAAACGAAGAAGTTGTTCGCCTCGGCGGGGCGCAGGTGGCGTTCGGTGCGCAGTTGGGCGAGCACCTCGTCCATGGCTGCGTCGCGCGCGACGCCGTCGCGCGGCTTCACCGTGAGGTCGAGCCACGACACGTCCTGCTCCAGTCGGCGGTGTGCGGTCTCGAAGGGCAGGTACGCCTTGCCCTTCTCGCCACTGTCGAACGCGTTGCCGATCTGGCGATAGACGCCGACGACGGTCATCAACTGGCCACCGACGCGGATCTCCTTGCCGAGCGCGTGCCCGGCGCCGAACAGTCGCGTCACGAGCTTGTCGTTGACGATCACCACGGGGGCCGCGGTGGTATTCTCGCGCGCGGTGAAGTCGCGCCCCTCGATCAGGTCGCCACCGGTGACCTCGAGCCAGCCCGGCGTGTACCCGGACAACTCGACGCTCGGGAGCGTGCGGTCGGCGTAGCGGATCTCCTTCGTGTTGCTCACGTGCGCGACGACGAGCGCCACGCTCGGCACGCGCGCGATCCGCTCGGCGTCCGCGATGCGAAGCGGCGGAAAGTGGCGCCACGGGCAGGAATTCGCGTCACCCGTGCAGTTGTTGATGTCCGACGGCCACTTCGTGACGAAGAACGTCGTCGGGCCGGCCGCGGCGATCGTCCGCGAGACGCCGCTGTTGATGCCGTGCACGGCCGCTGACATCGCGGTCACGACGAATACGCCGACGGCGATGCCGAGGATCGTCAGCCCCGCGCGCACCTTGTTGGTGCGGATCGCATCGAGGGCGATGATGACGCCCTCGGCGAGTTGCATCAATCGGTCGGCGACGCGCACGGCGTCACTCCGAACGGAGCGCGACGATCGGATCGAGCCGTGCGGCGCGGCTCGCGGGATACACGCCGGCCACGATCCCCACGCCCGCGCCGAGACCAACCGAGACGAGCACGCTCCAGAGCGCAACCTCGGTCGGCAGCGGCGTCGCCGCGCGGACGACCGCGGCGAGCGCGACGCCCAACGCGACGCCGAGCGCGGCGCCGGCAACGCTGAGCGCGGTGCTCTCGGCGAGGAACTGACCGAGGATGTCGCGGCGGCGCGCGCCGAGCGACTTACGCACACCGATTTCTCGCGTGCGTTCGGCGACGGCGACGAGCATGATGTTCATGATCACGATCGCGCCGACGACGAGTCCGATCGCGGGGAGCGCGATCCCGGCGAGCACGAGGTACCGCTTGAGCGCGAGCCACTGCGCGAGCGCGGTCTCGGAGCTCTCGAGCGTGAAGTCGTCCGGGGCGCCCGGACGCAATTTGTGGCGTCGGCGCATGATCTCGCGCACGTTCTCCTGGAGCGATGCCTGTTCGGCCGCGTTCGCGCCCTGCACGACGACGCCGTATAGCCCGTTGTCGCGCGATCGCGTGGCCCGGTACATCGGCGACGGGAACGGCGCGATAATCTGGCGGTCGAGCGAGAACCCGAACACGGTGCCCTGCTTCTCGAGCACGCCGATGACCTGGAACGGCTCGCGGTCGACGAGCACCTCGCGCCCGATCGGGTCGACGCCTGGGAAGTAGAGGTCAGCGACTTCCTGACCGATGACCGCCACGCTGGCGCCGATCGCGGCCTCCTGGTCGCCGAACGCGCGACCCCGCCGGACGACGAGGTCCTTGACCGCGAACAGTCCCGGCGTGGCAGCCTCGATCAGCACTTGCGGACCGCCCTTCGCGTAACGAGTCGTGGGCGATCCCCAGCGCTGGTCCTGGATGGCCCAGCGCGCGGTGCGCGGTAGTCCGTCGCGTACGGCGTACGCGTCCTCGACGGTGATCGGCGGCCGCTGCTGCATCCGCTTCCACTCGTCCTCGCTGTAGTCGCCGCCGACGTCGGGGCGCTTGCGCAGGTGGAACGTGTTCACGCCGAGGAACTTGCCCGCGAAGTCGCGCTCGACGTACCGACCCATGCCGTTGACGACCGACACGACGGCGATGAGGAACATGACGCCGATCGTCACGCCGAGCAGCGTGAAGAAGCTCTTCAGCTTCTGCACGCGGATCTGCTGCAGCGCGAGGCGAACGGCGTCGAGGAAGGGCACGGGCTGACTGCCGTTAGGCTACGGGCGCCGCCAACCGCGCGGCGAACTGTGCCTGGCTCTCGTCGCTCGCGATCAGCCCGTCGCGCAGCACGACCACGCGGCGCGCGTGCGCGGCGATATCGGGCTCGTGCGTCACCATGACGACCGTCTGCCCCTGGTCCGCCAGCCCCTCGAACACGCGCATGATCTCTTCCGAGGTCTGCGAGTCGAGGTTTCCGGTCGGTTCGTCGGCGAGCAGGATGGCCGGGTTGTTGACGAGTGCGCGCGCGATCGCGACGCGCTGCCGCTGACCACCCGAGAGCTCGTTGGGCCGGTGTCCGATGCGCTGTCCGAGCTGCACGCGTTCGAGCGCCTCCGTCGCGCGCCGGCGACGCTCGGTCGCCGACACGCCCGCGTAGACGAGCGGCAGTTCGACGTTCTGCAGCGCCGTGGAGCGCGGGAGCAGGTTGAAGGTCTGGAAGACGAACCCGATCTCGCGGTTGCGCACGGCGGCGAGCGCGTCGTCGCTCATCCGCGAGACGAGCGTGCCGTTGAGCCAGTACTCGCCCGCGTTGGGCGTGTCGAGGCAACCGATGACGTTCATCAGCGTCGACTTGCCCGAGCCCGACGGGCCCATGATCGCGACGTACTCGTTGCGGGCGATCGCGAGGTCGACGCCGCGCAGTGCGCGCACGATCTCGCCGCCCATGTCGTACTCGCGCTTGAGGCCGCGCGTGACGATCACCCACTGACCGTCTGGTGCGCCGCCGGTCGTGCTCACCACCGCGCGGCGCTCGGCCGTGATCCCGAGCGCCTCCTCCGCCGCCGGCGTCATGACGGCGCTCACTTCGCCACCGCCGCGGCCGCGACCTTGCCGCCCTTGCTCGTGTCGGGCGCGACGCGGATCATCGCGCCGTCCTTCAGCTCACGAATCGCCTGGTACGTTCCCGAAACGATCATCTCTCCCTCGCGCAGGCCGCCGACGACCTCGAAGTACTTGTCCCCCGCGATGCCGACGCGCACCGGGCGGAACTGGACTTTACTGTCCTTGCCGACGATGAACACGCCCTCGACGTCCTTCTTGCCGACGTCCTTCTGCGGCCGCTTGGCGCCGAGGCCCTGCTGGGCCGTGTCGCCGCCGACGGGCTGATTCTCGCGGACCGTGAGAGCGATGATCGGCACGGCGAGCGCGCGCTGCCGCGCCGCGGTGACGACCTTGGCCGTGGCCGAGAAGTCGGGGCGGGTGTCGATGGGCGGGTTGAGGAGTTGGACCGTGACCTCGTAGTCGACCGCCTGGTCGGCCGCCTGCTGCCCGGTGGCCGATTTGAGCGCGCTGTTGGAGATCTCGGTCACGCGGCCGGTGAACGTCGAGTCGGGGAACGCGTCGATCTGGACGACGGCCGAATCGCCGAGCTTGATGCGCGCGACGTCGGTCTCGTCGACCTTGATCTT
>DASWUT010000521.1:0-2304 GCA_036401455.1 Gemmatirosa sp.
ACTACCTGTACGTGAAGAACATGCACGGCGCCGACTGGCCCGCCGTTGGCCGCATGTACGGTGCGCTGCTCCCCTACGCGATGCACCGCGCGGACCTCAACTATCTGCTCGACTGGATGGGATCGGAACTCGCCATCGGGCACTCGTTCGTGCGCGGCGGCGACGTCCCCGAGACGGGCAATGGTGCGCCGGGTGTCGGTCTGTTGGGTGCGGACCTCGTCGTCGAGAATGGCCGCTACCGCATCCAGAAGATCTACGACGCGGAGAGCTGGAACCCCGACCTCCGCGCCCCGCTCGCCGGTCCGGGGATCGACGTGCGCCCGGGCGACTACCTGCTCGCCGTCAACGGCACCGCGCTCGCCGGCACCGACGACGTCTACCGCCTGCTCGACGGGACCGCCAACCGGCAGACGGTGCTCCTCGTCAACGCCCGCCCGACCACGGAGGGCGCGCGCCGCGTGACCGTCCTCCCCGTCGCGAGCGAGGCAGGGCTCCGCACCCGCGCCTGGGTCGAGCACAATCGCCGCCTCGTCGACTCGCTCTCCGGCGGCAAGCTCGCCTACGTCTACCTGCCCAACACGGGACAGCCAGGATATCAGAGCTTCAATCGCTACTATTTCGCCCAGCAGGACCGCCAGGGCGCGGTGATCGACGAGCGCTACAACGGCGGTGGATCGGCGGCCGACTACATCATCGACCTCCTCCAGCGCGACTTCGACGGCTACTTCAACTCGGCCATCAACCAGCGCATCCCGTTCACGAGCCCGTCAGCGGGCATCTGGGGGCCGAAGGTGATGATCATCAACGAGATGGCCGGCTCGGGCGGGGACCTCATGCCCTACATGTTCCGCCACCGTCGGATCGGTCCGCTCGTCGGCGAGCGCACATGGGGCGGGCTGGTGCACACGGCCGACACGCCGCTCTTCGTCGACGGCGGATCGATGATCGCGCCGCGCGGCGGGTTCTTCACGCGCGATGGGCACTGGGCGATCGAGAACGAAGGCGTGGCGCCCGACGTGGCGGTCGAGAACTGGCCGAAGGACGTCGCGGCGGGGCACGATCCGCAGTTGGAGCGGGCGGTCGGGGAGGCGATGCGGCTGCTCGCCGCGCATCCGGTGGACCGGCGGATGACGGAACCGCCGCCACCAACGTGGGGCCGGCGCACCACCGGCGCCGTGTCGGCCACCACCCCCTGACCACGCCTCACCACCCCCTCCGTCTCAACGCCGCCGTTTCAGCGCCGTCGCGCCTACGGCGTGTCCAGCGCGAACGCCCGCCCCCGCCACGCCCGAGGACGCCGCAACGTGCTCCACCACAACCGCGCCGTCGCCGCCGGATCCGCAATCGGGCTGCACCAGTACGCCACCCCGCGCCGCGCGTACGACCCGCGCGTCGATGCCAGCACCCCGATCCGCACCGCGAGCAGCGCCCCGTTCACCCCGACGAGCGCCGCGCCTAACACCCCGCCGACCCCCGCCCCTGCGAGCGCCCCCGCGAGCGCCCCCACGAGCACGATCGGCGGCAACCCCAGCGCGAGCGTGACCACCGCGAGGTCGAGTGCCTGCCGCGCCGGCGCGCTCGCGTCGGCGAGATCGAAGCTCCGCCCCCACTCGCGCCACGCCTCGCGCGCCGTCGCGTACGCGCGGACGTCGTACAGCCGCGCCCCGTCCAGAAAGCCCACGCGCGCGCCGCGGCGCATGAGGTGGCGGGCGAGCGCGACGTCGTCGGCCCAACTCGCCCGCGCCGGCGCGTACCCGCCGTGGCGCACGAGCAGCTCGCGCCGCGCGAGGAAGCACTGCCCGTTGGCGAGCACGTCGCCCGGTGTGTCGGGCCGTGGCGTCGGCGCGCCGAGCCGGTAGACGAGCGTCGTCAGCATCGCCGGCTGCAGCACCCGTTCCCCCGCCGACTGCCCCGCGAAGCGCGGCGCGAAGCTCACCACGTCGAGTTCGTACGCCGCTGCGGCCGCGACCGTCGCCGCGACCATCCCCGGCGCGGGCGCGGTGTCGGCGTCGACGCCAAGCACCCAGTCGCCGGTCGCGTGCTGCAGCCCGTGCTCGAGCGCCCACACCTTGCCCACCCACCCCACGGGCAGCGGCGGGTCGGTGAGCAGCCGCACGCGCGAGTCGCGCACCGCGGCCGCCTCGACGAGCGCGCGCGTGCCATCGGTCGAGCGCGAGTCGACGACGAGCACCTCCGCGAGCGGCACTCCCTGCCGTGCGAGCCCGTCCAGGCACGGACCAAGGCGCGCCACCTCGTTGAGCGTCGCGACGACGACCGTCACGCGAGGCGGCGCGCCGTCCGTAC
>DASWUT010000522.1:0-6580 GCA_036401455.1 Gemmatirosa sp.
GAGGCCGCGCCGATCAGGTCACGGGTTGGACGCGGCGGCCGCCTGACGCTCGGCGACCTTGTTGCGGTGGTGCTGAATCATCGCGCCCGCGGCCGCGCCGGCGAGCATGCCGGTCCGGCCACCGATCATGTGGCCGACGACGCCACCGGCGACCGCGCCACCGAGCTTGCTGTGGTGGTCGGGGGTGACGGCGGTCGGCTGCGCAACCGGGGCCGTAGTCACGGGCGCGGTGGTCGCGCTCGGCATGGGAGCGCTCGCGGCCGCGGGAGTGCTCGCGGCGCTTCCGGCGCTCGTATCGCGGCCACCACCGCAGGCGGTTCCGGCGAGGCAGACCGTCGTGAGGACGACGGCAGTGTGAATTCGGAGGCGGTTCAACATCAGTAGAGTTCTCGTCGAGTGGTGGACGGGGCAGCCCCGGGAACGCGTCCGTTCTCCGTTCCAGTCGGGCGTGGTCACGTTCGGGCGCGGTCAGATAAGCATGTCGCGGACCGCACGGCCGCACTTACCACCAACACACCGATGCCACCATGACGGCGGCGCAGGCCGTCAGCCGGCGAGGTACTCGCTCGTCGGATCCGCGTCGATGTGGCCGCGCCGCTCGTCGTGCGAGCGGCGGTCGTCGTCGCCTGCGCGGCGGTCGTCGTGCAGACGCCGATCGGCTTCGCTGGCGTCGCCGGACGGATCGGGAAGGTGTGGGGCGGCCCGCAACATGAGGGTGAAGATGGCGCCGTGGCCGACCTCACTCGCGGCCGTGAGTTCGCCGCCCATGCCGCGCGCGAGGTCGCGGCTGATCGCGAGGCCCAACCCGGTGCCTTCTTGCTGCCGGGCGTAGCCGGTATCGAGCTGAACGAACGGGTCGAAGACGGTCTCGAGCTTCTCGCTCGGGATGCCGACGCCGGTGTCGCTGACGTGGAGGGCGATACGGTCGCTGGCGGCGTTGGCGGCGAGGGTGACGTGCCCACCAGGCGGCGTGAACTTGACGGCGTTGGACAGCAGGTTGAGCAGGATCTGCGCGGTCTTGTCGGGATCGGCGAGGGCGACGAGAGGCTGCGGGGGCGGCTGCCACTCGTAGCTGAGATCCTTGGTCGCGGCGAGCGGGGTGATCATTGCCTCGACGGAGGCGGCGAGGTCGGCGACGGCGACCGGCTCGACCGCGAACTCGACGCGTCCGGCCTCGAGCTTGGCGTAGTTGAGGACGGAGTTGATGAGCCCGAGCAGATGCTGCTGTGACCGCTTGAGCCGGTCGAGGTAGTTGAGGTGGGCGTGAGGGACCGGCTCGGGGACGCCGAGCTGCATGAGCTGCACGTAGCCGCCGATCGCGTTGAGCGGCGTGCGCAGCTCGTGGCTCATCATGGCGAGGAACTCGCTCTTGGCCTTGTTGGCCTCCTCGGCGCGGATACGGGCCTCTTCGGCCTGGTGCTGGGCGGCCTCGGCGGCGAGGAGCGCGCGGCGGGTGGCTGCTTCGGCCGACTGGCGGGCGCGTTCGGCGCGCTGAACGCGCATGGCGCTCGTGAGGACGCGGGCGAGGCGGTCGGGAGGGAGCGACGCCTTGGGGATGAAATCGACCGCGCCGGCCTTGATGAGGGCCACAGCCGTCTCGGGGTCGCTCTGGCCGGTGAGCATGACGACCGGGACGTCGGACCCGCCGGCGCGCAGGGCCTGGAGCACGTCAAGCCCCGTCGCGCCGGGCAGCTGGAAGTCGAGGAGGACGCAATCTGCCTCGGGCGACGGGCCGAGCAGGCGGGCGAGCGCGGTGTCGCCGTCCTCGGCTTCGGAGACGTCGACGGCGAGCCCGGTGCCGCGCAGGGCACGACGCACGGCCATGCGGTCGACCGCGTCGTCGTCGACGACGAGCACGCGGAGTCGCTCGTCAGCCGTCTGGGGCTCTGTCACCCTCGTACCCGTGGTCGCCCGTGTGCGGCGGTGCCCGTGGTCAGCGGCCCGCCCTCAGGGCATCTCGACGAGGGTCCAGTACTTGTTGAGCGCCGCCATGATCTCGACGAAGCTCGCGAAGGTGACGGGCTTGAGCAGGTAGCCGGCGACGTTGAGGTCGTAGGCATCGACCTTGTCGCGCTCGTCGTCGCTGGTGGTGAGGACGACGACCGGCGTGGCATGGAGGACGGGGTCCTTGCGGAGCTCGCGCAGGAACTCGATGCCGTTCATGCGCGGCATGTTGAGGTCGAGCAGGACCAGCCGCCGGTCGCAGGGGAAGTCGTTGACGCGGAGCTTCTCGAGCGCCTGCAGCCCGTCGTGGACGACGAAAAGCGGGTTGGTGATGTGCGCCTTGGTGAAGGCGCGCCGCACGTTCATCACGTCGACCTCGTCGTCGTCGACGAGGAGGATGTTGAGGCAGCGGTCGCGGTTGGTGGCGTCGGTGACCGGAAGCTGGGGCGCGCTCATGCGGAGGTCAGGTGTCGGCGGTGGTGGACACGGGGGCCGCGGGCCAGGTGAAGTGGAAGGTCGCGCCCTCGCCTTCGGCGCTCTCGACCCACACCCGGCCGCCCTGCCCCTCGACGATCTTCTTGACGACGGAGAGCCCGATGCCCGTGCCCTCCACCTGGTCCCGCGACTGCAGCGTCTGAAAGATGCCGAACACGCGCTCGTGGTACTGGGGCGCGATGCCAGGGCCGTTATCGGCGATGGAAAACCTATACAGGCGCGGGGCATCGGGGTCGACGGTCTCCTCTGCCCAGGACACGCGAA
The DNA here is from genome assembly GCA_036401455.1 of Gemmatirosa sp. Lineage (GTDB taxonomy): Bacteria > Gemmatimonadota > Gemmatimonadetes > Gemmatimonadales > Gemmatimonadaceae > BPUI01. The sequence goes on from DASWUT010000522.1 coordinate 2,704, forward strand.
CCTCGACGGGGCCGTCGGTGCGCCGCGCGTACTTCACGGCGTTGCCGATCAGGTTCATGAACACCTGTTGCAGGGGCACGCGTTCGGCGAGCACCTTGGGCATGTCGTCGGCGACGATGATCTGCGTTGCCTCGGGCGGGGCGATCAGTTCGACGACGTCGGCGACGAGGGCGCCGGTGTCGACGGGTTCGGGGGCGCTGCGCACGCGGCCAGCGCGCGAGTACTGCAGGATGCCGTCGATGAGCGCCTCCATGCGGTGCACGCGTCCACGCATGAGGTGCATCTGCTCGCGCGTGTCATCGGTCATCACGGGGGCGAGGTCTTCTTCGATCCAGCTCGACAGGTTGGCGATGCCGCGGAGCGGGGCCTTGAGATCGTGGGACGCGACGTAAGCGAACTGGTCCAGGTCCTTGTTGCTGCGCTCGAGTTGCCGGATGAGCCGATCGCGGCGGCGCGTGCTGCGCTCGAGTTGCTGGTTGGCGTCGGCCAGCTCCTCGTTCAGCATCTGCTGCTCCTCGACCTGCTGCTCGAGCTCAATCTGCTGCTGTTCCAGCTGCTCGGCCTGGACGGCGAGCGCCTCGGCCTGCTCGCGCACGCGAACCTGCGCGACCTGGCGCGCGGCGACGTCGCGGCGGATCGCCTGCAAGATCAGTAGGATCAGCGTGAAGGCGACGAGGCTGCCACCGAGGAGGGTGATCGTGACGAGGCGCGAGCGGACCGCGAGGCGCTGGCTGCGGCGGCCGTAGAGCGTGGATTCTGCCGCGTCGACCTCCGAAACCAGGGTGTGCAGTGAGTCAGCGAGCCGGACACCGCGGTCGGTGACGCCGAACAGGCTGTCGCGCCGCGCGAGGGCGGCGAGGACGGCGTTGCCGCCGCTGGTCTGCCGCAGGGTGATGAGCGAGTCGAGGACGTCGAACCGGCGCGTGAGCAGCGGATCGATGCGATCGAGGCGGCGTTGCTGCTGCGGGTTGTCGGCGGTGAGGCGCCGCACGGTCGCGAGCTGGAGGCGTGTTCGGGCGACGTCGCCCCGATACTGGTCGATGTAGCGCGGTCGTCCGTAGAGGAGGTACGCGCGTCCTGCGGCTTCGGCTTCGGACACGGCCGTCTCGACGGCGAGGACGGATGCGCGCACCTGCGAGGTGTGCGTGAGCCAGCGGGCGGCGTCCTGGAACTGGTAGAAGCCCCAGTACGAGACGAGGGCGACGACGAGTACGAGTCCGGCTGCCGCGCTGCCGGCCGCGAGCTTGGTGCGCAGCGACGGCCCTCCCGCGTCGAGGGCGTCGGCCTCGCGGCGCCACGCATGCCGCAGGCGCCGCGGCTCGATGGGTCCGCGGCCAGCGCGGCGGCCATCACCCGAGGGCGCCTGGGTCGGCGCCGCGTGGGGCGGGGTCGGCGTCCTGGGCCGATCGCCGAGCAGATCGTCGGGGAGCGGGGCGGTCGACGCCCACCGTCCGGCGGTGCTCGCAATGAGCGTGAAGGCGAGCACGAAGAAGAGCGCGACCGTGACCGCAGCACCGAGCGAGGGGGTGGCGAGGAGCGTTCCGGCCGTACTCTCGTCGCTCACCGCGAGCGCGAAGTCGGCGTCGCCGAGGCCGAGTGCGGTGGGCGTCAGGGTCGGGTGGAAGCTGGCCGAGGCCATGCCGGTGTAGTGCATGCCGGCGATGGCCACGCCCATGACGGCAGCGGGGAGGATCAGGCGGACGACGAACGAGCCACGGTCCTGGTACGCGCGCCGGGCGAGCCAGAGCGCGGCGAGCGACGCGCCGGCCGCGATCGCGTAGGCGAGCCCGACCAGGGTCGGGGCATACGAGATACCCGGCATGCCATCGACCGCACCGGGCAGGCGCATGGACGCCATGCCGAGGTAGTGCATGCCGGCGACGGCGACGCCCAGCAGGAGGGCAGCCCCGGCGAGCGCACCGCGCCCGACCTCGGCGCGCGCAGCGACCGAGAGGGCGAGGGCCGCGGCCGCGACGGCGACGAGGATGGAGAGCAGCATGCTCGGTACGTCGTAGGCGGTCGCGAGCGACGAGCCGTCGGCGGCGTAGAGGCGGACGGCGAGCATGCCGACGAAGTGCATGCCCCAGATCCCGAGTCCGAGCGCGACGGCGCCGCCGGTCAGCCACCAGGCGCGGGTCGCCCGCGTGGCCGCCGCGACGCGCGCGGCGAAGTCGAGCGCCGTGTACGACGCGAGGGTCGCGATGAGGAACGAGGCGACGACGAGCGGCGGCGAGTAGACGGCGTGGAGCGTGGTGTGAACGGCGGCGGACACGGCGGACGGGAAGGCGGCAGGACCGGAGCCGGTTGCGCCGGCGGGCGAATGCGGGCCTTCGGCAGACTACGGACCACCCACATCGGCGGCGGTGCCGGTGGCCGCTCCGACGTCGTGCTTTCCTACTCGGACGAGCCCAGTCAGGCCGCCTGCAGCATCCCGTCGGTCGTCGCGGCGCGGCGCGCGCGCGTGAACGCGCGCGTGAACGCGCGCCGCACGCACGTACACTGCGGACGCCCCCGCTTCTCGGGGTAGAGGCCGCGGTCGACGCATTCGTAGCCGATGGCGGTGAAGAACTCGGGGTTGCGGGTGTGTGCAAACACCTCGCGGTGGCCGCGGACGCGTGCGAGCCCCTCGGCCGCCGCGACGACGCGTGCGCCGATCCCGCCGCCATGTGCCCAACGCGCGACGGCCACGGAGACGATCTCGGCGAGCGACGGCGCGTACTCGCGGACGGCCGCGCAGGCGAGCACCCGCCCAGCCGCGTCGACGGCGACGAGGTAATCGTCGAGCGCTGCAGCAATCTCGGTCTCGCCGCGGGGGAGCAGGAGTCCTTCGGCTGCCCAGCTGGTGACGAGGGCGGAGATACCAGCGACGTCGGACGGGCGCGCGCGGCGGACGCGGGCGATGCGCGCCGTGCTGTCGTCGACGAGGGCGGGAGGCGGGGTCATGTCCCGGCTCTGGCCGGATTCCCGGCCGCGATGACGTCCTCGAGGATGGCGAGCCCGCGCGCGAGGTCCGCCTCGCCCAAGATCAGCGGCGGGAGGAGCCGGAGGGTGTGCTCGCCCGCGGTGAGGATGAGCAGCCCTGCGTTGCGCGCGCGCTCGACAAGGGCGGCCGCGGGCTCGTGCGTGTCGACGCCCCACATGAGACCGGCGCCGCGCACGGCGCGGACGCGCCCGGTGCGCTCGCCGATGGCACGGAGGCCGGCACCCATCTGCTCGCCGACGGTGCGGACGTGGGCGAGGAACGCCGGGTCGGCGAGCCGCTCGACGACGTGCAGGGCGACGGCGGAGACGAACGGGCCGCCGCCGAAGGTGGTGCCGTGGTCGCCGGGCTGGATCGCGGCGCCGATCGCCTCGTTCACGAGGACGGCGCCCATCGGCAGGCCGCCGGCGAGGGGCTTGGCAAGGGTGACCATGTCGGGCACCACGCCAGCGTGCTCGTAAGCGAAGAAGGTCCCAAGGCGGCCGAGGCCGCACTGGATTTCGTCGAAGATGAGGGCGACCTGACGCTCGCTCGTGAGCGCGCGCAGCTCGCGCAGGAAGCCGGGGTCGAGCACGCGGACGCCCCCTTCTCCCTGGACCGGCTCGACGATCACGGCCGCGGTGCGTTCGGCGTCGACGAGCTGCACCAGCTCGTGCATGTCGCGCTCGGCGATCGTCACACCGCCGGCAAGGGGCTGGAAGGGCGCGCGATACTGCACCCGGTCGGTGGCGGCGAGCACACCCATCGTCCGCCCGTGGAACGCGCCGCGGAGCGAGACGATCTCGTGCTTGGCCGCAGGGCCGAAGGCGCCCGGCGCCTCAGCGGCGCCGGCGGGGACGCGGGTGCGCGCCCATCGGCGGGCGAACTTGAACGCGCCCTCGTTGGCCTCCGCGCCCG
>DASWUT010000523.1:0-11542 GCA_036401455.1 Gemmatirosa sp.
GAACCCGCGCGGGGTGATCGAGAACTCGGGGTAACCGCGTAGCTGCTGCCCGTACTGCACACCGCCGACGGCGAACGCCTGCTGCGCGAAGAACGCCCCCGGGTCACCGATGATCGCGCCGCCGCGCCCGGTCAGCCCGAAGACGATCTTCTTCGGCTGGTCCGCGAGCCCGCCGCCGAACTGCGCCAGCGTGACGAACGATCCGGCCTGCCCCGTGATCCGCTGGAACGTCGTGCGCCCGCCGAGCGGGCCTCCGTTGAAGTCCAACGTGAGCGCCTGGATTCCGCCCGCGCTCGGGTACGGCAGATCGATCCGCGTGTCGTGCGTGAAGTCCAGCCCGAGCGCCGAGCGGAAGCAGTTCTGGAGACACGTCGTCGTCGAGTATCCGAGCGACTGCAGCGTCGCCGCGTCCGCGTTCTTGTACGACGTCGCCTCGGCCGTGTACGACACGCCGAGCGTCGAGAAGAACGACCCCGGCACCGGGAACCCGAGGCGCACGCTCGCGCCCGTCGTCACCGTGTTGTCGCCGAAGCCGGTGATCGTGTAGCGGCTCTGACGACGGTAGAGACTCGTCGTCCCCGACACGCGCGACTTCCGGAGCGCCGGGTCCGTGTACTGCAACTCGAAGTCGTTGACGTACCGCCCGAAGTTCCAGTTGACCGAGCCGCGCTTGCACTGGCCGAACAGGTTCGGCTGGTCGACGCCGATGAACCCGCCCACGCCGACCCCCGAGCCGCCGACCGACGCGCCGAAGTTGAAGCTGCCGGTCCGCTTCTCCTTGACACGGAAGATGACATCGAGGTCGCCGTTCTCGTTCGCCGGCCGCGTGTCCGGCTGCGAGAGCGGCGTGTCGAAGAAGTTCAGATTCCCGATGTTCTGCCAGCTTCGCATCAGCCGATCCTGATTGAACACGTCGCCAGGCAGGATGACCAGCTGTCGACGGATGCACTCGTCCGTCGTATAGTCGTTGCCCGCGATCTCGATGCGATTGATGATCACCGGGGCCTTCTCGTCGACCTGCCAGCGCAGGTTCACCACCGGCGTCGAGTCCGGACCGACGCGCGCGCGCTCGACAATCGGCGTCACGCGGGCGTACAGATACCCCTCGTTGTGGTACGCGCCGAGTACCCGCTCCGTCGCCGCATCCCAGCGCGCCTGGTCGAACACGTCCTTGGCCGGCGCGCGGAAGTTGCCGCGAACGGCGCCGGCGACCCGCTCGGTCAGCGTCGGCCCTGCCCCCGTGAACGGGTAGTATTGCTTCAGTTCGTCAGTCGAGAAGCGCCGGTTGTCGGTGATCTCGAAGCGGCCGATCTTGTACTGCGGGCCCTCGCGCACGGTCAGGTCGACGACTGCCTTGCCACGCGCGCGATCGATGATCAGCGTGTCCCTGAGGACCTGAAAGTCGAGTAGCCCGTTGCTCGCGTACTCGGCCGGCAGTCGCTCGGCGATGTCCCCGGCGAACTTGTCTTCGTCGAACGCGCCCTTGCGCCACCACCAGAACCCCTCGGGCTTGGTTTGCATCGCGCCGACGACCTGCGCCGTCGTCAGCTTCTTGTTCCCGTTCACGCGCACGCCCGAGATCGCGAGCCGGCTCCCCTCGTCGATGTGGAAGACGAGCTTGAGCCGATTGTCAGCGGTGATCGTGCTCTCGGGGCGGACGCGGGCGAGGTAGAAGCCGCGCGCCTGATAGCTCGAGTCGAGGCGCGCGACGGCGGCCGCGACCTTCGACGGATCGACCGTCGATCCGGGCACGAGATCGAGCTTCCCGCGCACGGACGCGAGATCGGATGCGCTGCCGGCCACGTCGACGGACTGCAGCACCGGGCGCTCGCGGACGGTGAAGACGAGCGCTGCGCGGCGGCCACCGGTCTGCAGTTCGCAGCCGACGCGCACGTCGTCGAACTCGCCCGTCGCGTACAGGCGGCGGATCGCGGCCTGCAGTTGCGGCGTGCCGACGTCCGATCGCGGCGAAATCCCGATGTCGCCGACCGCGGTCGTCGCGCTGATGCGCGACAGTCCGCGCACGATCACGGTGTCCGGCGCGGCGCAACGCGCGCCCGAGTCAGCGGGCGCGACGACGGGCGCCGTCGCGGCACTGCCTGCCGGCGCGGGCGCGCTCGAAGAGGGGGTCTGAGCCTGAAGCTGCCCGACGGCGGCCGCGAGCAACGCCGAGATACCGGCCGTGACCGGGGTCGCGACGCGAGGAGACACGAAACGCATGGGCCGAATATACACACGCCCGGCACGGCGGATCCGCCGTGCCGGGCGTGTGTCGGCGAGGGCCCCTGAGGCCCCCGCCGTGCACCACGGTGTTACGCCTTGCTCGTCGTGGTCGGAACGCGGAACTCGAGCTTGTCCTTCTCCGCGTTCGTGTCGACTTCGATTTCGTCGCCCTTCGAGAACTCGCCGAGCAGGATCTTCTCCGAGAGCGGATCCTCGATGTAGCGCTGGATCGCCCGCTTGAGCGGACGCGCGCCGAAGTTCTCGTCGTAGCCCTTCGTCACGAGGAACTCCGTCGCCGCTTCGGTGAGGCGGATCGACATCTCTCCCTCGCCCAGACGCTTGTGCACGTCGCCGAGCATGACCGAGACGATCTGCGCGATCTGCTCCTTGGCGAGCGGATGGAACACGATCACGTCGTCGAGGCGGTTCAGGAATTCGGGGTTGAACACGCGCCCCATCTCTTCCTTCACCTTTTCCTGGATCCGCTCGAAGTTGCGCGTGCTCTCGTCGCCGCGAACGAATCCGAGCGAGCGATTCCGCGTGATGTCCTTCGCGCCCACGTTCGACGTCATGATGACGACCGTGTTCTTGAAGTCGATCACCCGACCATAGTTGTCGGTGAGGTGGCCCTCGTCGAGCACCTGCAGCAGGATGTTGAATACGTCCGGGTGCGCCTTCTCGATTTCGTCCAGCAGCACCACGCTGTACGGCTTCCGTCGCACGGCCTTGGTGAGCGTGCCCGAGTCCTCGTAGCCGACGTAACCCGGCGGCGCGCCGATGAGTCGCGACACGGAGAACTTCTCCATGTACTCGCTCATGTCGACCCGCACGAGCGCGCTGTCGTCCGCGAAGAGGAACCGCGCCAGTGCGCGGGCGAGCTCCGTCTTTCCGACGCCCGTCGGCCCCGAGAAGATGAACGTGCCGATCGGACGCTTCGGGTCCTTGAGCCCGGCCCGGCTCCGCCGAATCGAGCGCGAGATTGCCCTGATCGCCTCGTCCTGCCCGATGACCTGCTTGTGCAGCTCCTCTTCCATGTTGAGGAGTCGCGCGGTCTCCGCTTCCTGCAGTCGCGTGACGGGGATGCCCGTCCAGCGACTGACGATGAACGCGACCTCTTCCTCGCCCAACACGGGGCGGAACGACGCCCGGCGCTGCTCGAACTCCTCCTGCTTCTTGCGAATCTCGCCCTGGAGCTCCCGCTCCTTGTCACGCAACGACGCCGCTTTCTCGAAGTTCTGATCGCGCACGGCTGCTTCCTTCTCGCCGTTCACGACCTCGAGCTGCTCCTTGAGCGCGGCCACCTCGGGCGGCGGCGCCTGGTTGGCCAGGCGCGCCCGCGCGCCGGCCTCGTCGATCACGTCGATCGCCTTGTCGGGGAGGAAGCGGTCGGTGATGTACCGCTCCGACTGCTTGGCCGCCGCGAGCAGGGTCGTGTCGGGGATCGTCACGCGGTGGTGATCCTCGTACTTCCCGCGCAGCCCCTTCAGGATCTCGACGGTTTCGTCGATCGAAGGCGGATCGACGATCACCGTCTGGAACCGCCGCTCGAGCGCGCCGTCCTTCTCGATGTACTTGCGGTACTCGTTGAGCGTCGACGCGCCGACGCACTGCAGCTCGCCGCGCGCGAGCGCGGGCTTCAGCATGTTGCTCGCGTCGATTGCGCCCTCGGCGGCCCCGGCCCCCACGAGCGTGTGCAGCTCGTCGATGAACAGGATGATCTGCTTGTTTTGCGCGATCTCGTTCATCACCGCCTTGAGCCGCTCCTCGAACTGGCCGCGGTACTTGGTCCCCGCGATCACCGCCGCCATGTCGAGTGACAGCACGCGGTGATCCCGCAGCGAGTCGGGGCACTCGCCGTTCGCGATGAGCTGCGCGAGCCCCTCGACGATCGCCGTCTTGCCCACGCCCGGCTCGCCGATGAGCACCGGGTTGTTCTTCTTGCGGCGCGTGAGGATCTCCATCACGCGCTCGATCTCCTTCGCGCGGCCGATGGTCGGATCGAGCTGACCCTCCGCCGCGAGTGACGTGAGGTCGCGGCAGAAATGGTCGAGCGCTGGCGTCTTGCTCTTCTTGTCGCCCTTCGCGGCGGCCGGCTCCTTCTGCGGGCCGTTGCCCCCCTTCTCCGGCGCGCCCGCCGATCCCTGCGGCGCCTCGTTGCCGAGCAGGCGCAGCGTCTCCGTGCGCGCGGCTTCGAGGTTCACGCCCGTGTCGGTGAGCACCTGCGCCGCGATCCCCTTCTCCTCGCGCAGCAGCCCGAGGAGCAGGTGCTCGGTGCCGACGTAGGAGTGGTTCAGCTCACGCGCTTCCGCCATCGCCAGCTCGAGCACCTTCTTCGCACGCGACGTGTAGGGCAGGTCCGGGCCCGTCGCCTGCGCCGCCTTTCCCTTCTTGACCGTTTCCTCGATCTTCGTCTGGATCTCGTCGAGGTCGGCGTTGAGGTTTTGTAGCACCGCGGCGGCCACGCCTTCCCCTTCCCGGATCAGTCCGAGGAGGATGTGCTCGGTCCCCACGTACTCGTGGTGGAGGCGTGCGGCCTCTTCTCGCGCCATGGCGAGAACCTTCCGCACGCGCTCGGTGAAGTTGTAGCCGTTCATGGTTCCCCTCGGTTCCGGATGGGAGCTCGCCTGCAGGAGCTTCCGGGTGGACCCGCCCGGTTCGGCGCTTCGACCCACAGTGCGACGGTCGTGCCGACGAGCAGATGCCCGTGCAGCGCGCCGCGGCCCATGGGACGCACAGCAACTACACCGCGGAACATACTGCCCCGGCCGAGCCGCCGCGCCTCGGGCGTTCGACCGACCGGGCGTGCCGGCCGGGACTCGTTGGCCCCGGCAGCGTCGCCCGCGCATCGATCCGCGGCCGTGAGTGCGGACGGCGCGTCACGCCGCACCCCCGGACTCGCTCATCAGCGTCGTCCGGACGTACCGCGCGCGCGCCACGTTCGCTTCCGCCTCGGTGAGCGTCCGCTGACCGCCGGATTCGGCGGCCGCGAGGTGCGCCGGCTGGCAGAAGATCAGAAGCTTGTTGAGGCTGTATACACTGAGGTCGCGGATCAGTTTCAGCCCGACCCCGAGCCGCACCCCACTCAGGTAGTTCATCGCCTCGTCGAACGTGAGGCTGCGCGCGTACCGCAACGTGCCGTACGCGCGCCACAACTTGTCCTCCAACACCATCGCCGCGTCGCGCAACAACACGCGGCGCGCTTCCTCCTCCCGCTCGATCACGCGGCGCACCACACGGCCGAGGTGGTCCAACAGCTCCTCTTCCGAACGCCCGAGTGTCGTCTGATTCGAGATCTGGAAGAAGTTGCCGACGACCTCGCTCCCCTCGCCGTACAGGCCGCGGTAGGTGAGCCCCATCTGCTGCAGCCCGCCGAGCACCTTCTGGATTTCCTTCGTGAGGACGAGCCCGGGCAGGTGAATCAGCACGCTCGCGCGCATCCCCGTCCCCGTGTTGGTCGGACACGCCGTGAGAAAGCCGAACTCCGCGTGATACGAGTACGGCACCTGCGCCCCGATTGCCTGGTCCATCGCGAGCGCACCCTGGAACGCACCGGCGAGCTCGAATCCCGAACGCATCGACTGTAGGCGAAGATGGTCCTCCTCGTTGACCATCACGCCTTCCGAGCCGGTGAGCAGCACCGCGGCTCCCGACTTCACCCCCTTCGGATCGTCGACGCCCGCGAGCTCCTTACTCACGAGGTGCCGCTCGTGAAGCAGCCGACGTTGCGCCGGATCCATCTCATCGAGACGGATCCAAACACCGTCGCGCAGCCCGGGCAGCCGCTCGACCGCCTCGCGCACCTGCGCGAGCACGCGCAGCCGTTCGCCATCGCGCGCGCGCGGCGTGAACGCGTACCCCTCGACGTTCCGCGCCAGACGTACGCGCGTGGACAGCACAACGTCGGCGTGATCGCCGGACGCGTCCAGCCAACGCGTTCCGCCGTCCGGCAGCAAGCTGAGGTCGACGCTCATGCGCGCGCCACGTTCGAGGGCGTCGCCGCCCCGCCGGATGCCCGCTCCGCATTCCGCACCCGATCCCGCAGCTCGGCCGCCAGCTCGAACTGCTCGGCCGCGATCGCGCGGCGAAGCTCGTCGCGCAACTGGCCCAACGTTCCGGCGGCCTCGAGCACGGCGGCCGTTGGCGGCACGTACTTTCGCCCGGTGTGCTTCGCGTTCCCGTGCAGGCGACGCAGCAGCTCTCGCAGGCTGCGCTCGAACGCGTTGTAGCACCGCGCGCACCCGACGCGCCCCGATTGGCGGAAGTCGCGCGCGGTCGCACCGCAGAAGTGACAGGCCGACTGATCACCTGGCGCGGCCACCGCCTGCTGGTTGACCGCCTGCAGGAAGTCGCTCAGCGCCGGTTTCGGCGTCGCGACCGTGGTCTCAACGCCCTGCTCTGCGGCGCAGCGCTCGCAGAGGTGCTGCTGGCGGACGGTCCCGTCCTTCACCTTCGTCAGGTTGACGACGGCGTCGCGCTCGTGGCAGTTGTCGCAAATCATCGTGGCACCTCCTCCCGTCCCCATTGTACCGCGGCAGGCCGGCGCGGGTGCCACCGGCCCGCGCGCCGGCCACCGCCGCGCCGTGCTCGACCTGTCGCCCGACCGCGGGCACGCGAGCGCTGCTCCACGCTAGCGCCCTCGCGCGCGATGCGTCTACGCCCTACGCCGAGGCTCGTCGAGGCGATCCACCTGCGTCACGTCGTGCAGCCGGCCACCGGCGAGGCGCATCACGCGCTGCGCCCGCGCGGCGAGCGCGGGGTTGTGCGTCACGACGACGAGGCCGAGCTGCTGCTCGCGCGCGAGGCCCGCAAACAACTCGTGAAGGCGTTCAGCGTTCTCCTGGTCGAGGTTGCCCGACGGCTCGTCGGCCAGCACCACCGCCGGCTCTGCCGCGAGCGCGCGCGCTACCGCCGCGCGCTGCTGCTCGCCGCCGGACAGCGCCCCGGGCCGGTGGTGCAGCCGCGCTGCGAGCCCGACCCGGTCGAGCAACGCCGCGGCCCGCTCGCGCGCGTCGCGTGGCGGCTGTCCAGCGATTCGCAACGGCATCATCACGTTCTCGAGCGCCGTGAACTCGCGCAGGAGGTGGTGGAACTGGAAGACGAACCCGACCAGCCGGTTGCGCAACACGGCCAGGACCGTGTCGCTCTGGCCGGCGAGCGACTCGCCGTCGAGCCGCACCTCGCCCGCGCTCGGACGCTCGAGCGCGCCCAGCACGTGTAGCAGCGTGCTCTTGCCGGCGCCGCTTTCTCCGACGATCGCGACCATCTCGCCGCGCGGCACGGCGAGCGACACCCCGTCGAGCACGCGAAGCCGCGTTCCATCGCCGCCGACGTAGTCCTTCGCGACATCGCGCACCTCGAGCACCGCTTCCGACGCGCCAGCGGTGCCGACAGCGCCCAGATCCATCACCGCGGTCGCCACTACTCGTGCCGAATCGCTTCGATCGGATACAGCCGCGCCGCCTGCGCCGCCGGGTACAGCGTCGCGAGCGCCGCGATCGCGAGGCTCGCAAGCACGGTGACGAGCACGTCGCTTGGATCCGTCGACACCGGCAGATGATCGATGAAGTACACCGACGGATCGAGGCGGATCAGATGAAATCGGCCGAGCGCAAGCGCGCCGCCCAGTCCGAGGAGCAGGCCGCCGGCGGTCCCGACGAGTCCGATCGCGAGCCCCTGCAGGAAGAAGACGCGCCGCACCGACGCCGCCGGCAACCCCATCGCCTTCAGGATCCCGATCTCGCGCGTCTTGTCGGTGACGACCATCGTCAGCGTGCTCACGATGTTGAACGCCGCGACGACGACGATCAGCAGCAGGATCACGCTCATCCCGAGCTTCTCGAGCTTGAGCGCCTGGAACAACGAGCTGTTCTGGTCCTGCCAATCGCGTGCGTAGTACGGAAATCCGAGCCGCTGCGCCAGGTCGCGCGCCACCTCGTCCGCGTGCCACCGGTCCGCCGTTCGGACCTCGAGCCCGGTAACCGCGGAATCCAGCCCGGCCAGCTGCTGCGCGCGCGGCAGCGCGACGTACAGGTAGGTGTTGTCGTACTCGAACATCCCGGTCTCGAAGATCCCCGTCACCTCGAACGTCTCCGCGTGCGGGACGAGCGTCCCCGTGAGCGGGTTGAGCGCCGTGCTCGCCCGCGTGATGATCGAGATCTTCTGCCCGACCACCACGTTCAGCTGCTCGGCGAGCCGATTGCCGAGCACGGCGCCGCGAAGCTGCCCGTCACCGCTGCGGAACGTGAAGTCACCGGCGATCGCGTGCGACCGCACCGACGTCACGTTCACGACGCGCGGCCCCTGCGGCTCGAGCCCGACGATCTGCGCGCCCGTCGTGTAGCCCTGCGTGCCGAGCCCGACGATGCCGTAGGTGAACACCACCGGCGCGACCGCGACCACGTTGGGCGTCACGCGCACCCGGGCCATCGCCGCACGCCACGGATCCATCCGCATGCTGTTGCCGACCGTGACGATGCGCACGTCCGGGCTCGCGACCAGGATCTTCTCGCGCAGGTCGTGCTGCAGCCCGTTCATCACGCCCATGATGAGGATCAGCGCGGCGACGCCCACGACGACCCCGGCGATCGCGATCGCGCTGATCAGCGACAGCAGACCGGATCCACGCCGACTGCGCAGATATCGCCACGCGATCGACGCCTCGAGCGCGAGCCGTGAGCTGCCCGCGCTGGCGCGCGGCACACCGAGCGCCGGCGCTCGCAGAGGGAACGTGGTCACTCGGGGCGCATGAGCGGAAACAGGATCGCGTCGCGAATGTGCGCGGTCCCCGTCAGATGCATGAACAGCCGGTCGATACCGATGCCGACGCCGCCCGCTGGCGGCATTCCGTACTCCAGCGCGCGCAGGTAGTCCTCGTCGACCTCGACCGCCTCGACGTCGCCCGCGGCCTTGAGCCGCGCTTGCGCCTCGAAGCGCCGGCGCTGATCGATCGGGTCGTTCAGCTCGCTGAACGCGTTTGCCAGTTCCCGCCCCGCGGCGAACAGCTCGAATCGTTCGGTGAGGGCCGGGTTTCCACGCTTCGGCTTCGCCAGCGGCGAGAGTTCGACCGGATAGTCGACGACGAACGTCGGCTCGACGAGGTGCCGTTCGACGAGCGCCTGGAACATCTCGTCCAGCAGCTTCGGGCGGCTCAGCGTCGCGACCCGCTCGACCCCGACTCGCGTCGCCGCCTCGCGCAGCCCCGCGTCGTCGAGCGCCGAGGGGTCCGACCCGAACGCGCTTCGCAGCGCGCCCATCCACTCGACCCGCGTGAACGGCGTCGGGAGCGTGGGCACGCGCTCGTCCATCCCGGGAACCGCGCGCAGCGCGGCCGCTGCGGCGCCGATCAGCCCTTCGACGCGGTCCATCATCACCGTGTAGTCCGCGTACGCTTCGTAGAACTCGAGCATCGTGAACTCCGGATTGTGCGTCCGGTCGATCCCTTCGTTCCGAAAGTCGTGTCCGATTTCGTACACGCGCTCGAACCCGCCGACGATCAGTCGTTTGAGATACAGCTCGTCCGCGATGCGCAGAAATAGCGGCAGGTCGAGCGCATTGTGGTGCGTGGTGAACGGACGCGCTGCGGCGCCACCATACACCGGCTGCAGGACCGGTGTCTCGACCTCGAGGTAGCCGAGCCCGTCGAGGTACGCGCGCACCGCGCTGACCATCCGCGCGCGCGCGACGAAACTCTGGCGGATCTCCGGATGCACGGCGAGATCCGCGTAGCGCTGCCGGTACCGCTGCTCCGGATCGGTGAATCCAGAATACCGTACCGTTCGGCCGTCGACCGTCGCCTCCTTGCCGAACGGCAGCGGCCGGAGCGACTTCGCGAGCAGCTCGAACGACTCGACGCGCACCGAGACCTCGCCCGCGCGCGTGCGGAAGCACGGCCCCGAAACGCCGACGACATCGCCGACGTCGACGGCGCTTCGCACCAGGTCAAACGTCTCGCCCAACACGTCGCGCCGCAGGTACAGCTGCACCCGCCCCGATGCATCGCCCAGGTGCGCGAACGCCGTCTTGCCTTGCGACCGCCACGACACGAGCCGCCCCGCGACCCGCACGACCGGTCCCTCGACTTCGGCCGCCGGTTCGTCGACCGGCCCGACTGCGGCCAGCGCCCGCGCCTCCGCCTCGAGCGCGGCGTACGCGTCGGTCGCCTCGGCGGTCGTGTACGTCCGGTCGAACCGGTACGCGAACGGCGGCACGCCACGCGCCTCCAGCGCGGCGAGTTTGTCTCGCCGCGCCCGGAGAACGTGATTCAGTTCCTCGTCGGCATCGCCGACGCCCTGCGCGCCCGCGTGCGGTTCGGCGTCGCTCATCGCGGACCGCCGTCTCCCGCCGCGGCCGGCGCGCCGTGCTCCTTCAGATAGGCCTGGATGAACGGATCGATCGCCCCGTCCATCACCTTCTGGACGTCCGGGATCTTGAGCTCGGTCCGATGGTCATTGACCATGGTGTACGGTTGGAACACGTAGCTGCGAATCTGGCTGCCGAAGCTCACGTCGGTCTTCGTCGCGTTGAGCGCGTCCTTCGCGGCCTGCTGCTTGTCCGCCTCGATTTGGTAAAGACGGTTCTTCAGCATCTTCATGGCGGTCGCCTTGTTCTTGAATTGCGAGCGCTCCTGCTGCGACGAGACGACGACGCCGGACGGGATGTGCCGTAGCCGGACCGCGGACGACGTCTTGTTGACGTGCTGCCCACCGGCGCCGCTCGCGCGGAACACTTCCATCACGATGTCCTCGTCGCGCACCTCGATGTTGATCTCGTCGTCCACTACAGGATAGACGAACACCGAGGCGAAGCTCGTGTGGCGTCGGGCCTGCGCATCGAACGGCGAGATGCGCACGAGCCGATGCACGCCGGTCTCCGGCCGGACGAACCCGAACGCGTACTGGCCGCGGATTTCGATCACGGCGCCCTTGATCCCCGCCTCCTCGCCTTCCGACACGTCCAGAACCTCGACCTCGAACCCGCGGCGCTCAGCCCACCGCGTATACATGCGCAGCAGCATCTGCGCCCAATCCTGCGCTTCGGTACCACCCGCCCCCGCCGAGATTTCGACCTGCGCGTCGCGCGCGTCGTCGGGACCCTGCAGGAGGGTACGAAGTTCCAGGTCGTCGAGCGCCCGCTCGATCGCATCCACCTCGCTTTCGAGGTCGCGCGAAAGGTCGGCGTCGGGCTCGACCTCGAGCAGATCGGCCAGCTCGCGCGCCCCGACCACTCGCGCTTCGAGCGTGTCGAACGGCTCGATCCAGCCACGCAGCGCCTTCACGTCCTGAACGACGCGCTGCGCACGCTCCTGGGCGTCCCAGAAGCC
>DASWUT010000524.1:0-1909 GCA_036401455.1 Gemmatirosa sp.
ATCGGGATGCCGTCGATCACGTACAGCGGCTCGTCGCTCGTCGAGATCGACGTGCCGCCACGGATGCGGATCTGCGCGCCCGCGCCGGGGTCGCCGCTGTTGGACGTGACCTGCACCCCCGCCGCGCGCCCCTGAATCAGATCGTTGACGTTGGGCTGCACGCCGACGCGCGCCTCGGACGTGTTCACCGTCGACACGGCCGCGGTGGTCGCCTCGCGTCTAACGGTGCCGTACCCGATCGAGACGACGGGGGCGAGGGTCGCCGCGAGCTGACGCAGCCGGATGGGCGGGATCGTGTTGGCGCCGGCGTTCACCGTGACCGGCGAGCGCTGCGCCGCGTACCCGATGCGCGAAACGCGCAACGTCTGCCGGCCGGTCGGCACGGCCGCGAGCACGAACGATCCGTCCTCGCGCGTTTGCGCACCGCGCTGCGTGCCGTCGATGCGGATCGTCGCCGCATTGAGTGGCTGCTGCGTGGTGGAATCGACCACTCGGCCCGTGATGGTCCCGGTCTGCGCGAGCGCGGGAACCGCCCAGACGAGACCTCCGACCACGGTTGCGCCGAACACGCCACGAACTACTGCCATGCGTCAGCCCTCCAGAAGGCTGCGAAGTAGAACGGCGCTCCCGCCCGGCGCGGGCGAGGAGCTGTGGAGCTGTGGAGCGTGCCGTCGACTGGCAGGCGGGCGCACGGCGCGAGCGCCGCCGCGCGCGAAACTCGGACGTACGGGAACACCGAACGTCCGACCGCACGGGCACACCGCGCGCATCCGCGCGTCGCCCGAACCAGTCGAACAGGTTCAACTGGGACGGAACATGACCGCGGAACACGGGATGTCAAGCGCGGTCCAGTACGCCGCGTGTGAGATCTGCATTTGATCGTTAGGCGAACGAAAGCCGCACGCACCGTGCAGGCGCGCGCTCACGCGCGTAGGATGTGCGCGGGCTCCCCGTTCGATGACGCGGGCTCGCGTCGTTCCTCCTCCGTGCTTTCGTCCGCTCACCCGCCATGCTGCCCCTCGTCGTCGCGGGACTGCTTGCCGCAGCCACCGCGTCCCACACGCCACTCCGGACCGCCCCCGGGGCGACCGCGCCACGCGAAGTCCGTCCGGTGCTCGCCTTCCCCCAACCGGGGCTCGACGACAGCGCGGCGTATGCCGGGTACCAGACGCGCCTGTTCCGCGACGCGGCCAACAACACGGTGCAGGTGTACCTCGACGGACGCGATGGACGCGTCGTCCACGTGCTCGCCGACGCCGAGAACGAGAGCGTCGGGTTCACGGCGCGCGGCGCGGATGATCGGCCTGCGCCGCTCACATGGGCTGGTGATGGCGCCGTGGTGTCCGAGGCTCGCCGCGTCCGAGCCGGATCCGTTCGGACGTTCACCTACGACCTCGCGGCACGCACACCGACCCTCCGCGTCGGACTCTTCGTCCTCACCTCGATGCGCGTCGAACGCGAGGTGCAGGACCACAAGCAGCATCTCGCGCCGCTCGGCGCGGGCGTACCGACGGTCGCCGAGTACGACACGCTGTTCGCGGCCCTCGGTCAGCTCCCGCCCGACGTGCAGCACGAGCATCTCGCGCTGCTCGGCGCGCGCGACGTCGCGACCCTGCGCATGCGCGTGCGGCCACGTCTCACGCTCGTCCGCTCACCATCGACCGACCGCACGCGAGCCGGCGTGATCGTCGCCCGGGTGGTGCAGGCGTCGCTCGACGGTCGCGACACGCTGGCGATCGAATTCCGCGCCGACGCGCGCGCGATCGACGCCGATCTCGCCGACGACACGTTCACCTTGCGCGCGCGCGCGGGCGCGCGCACGCCCGCGTCCGTGCGCCTGCAGGTGACGGTGACGACCACGGGGCGCACGCTCACGCCGCTCGGCCGCGGCGAGATCTTCACCCCCGAC
>DASWUT010000525.1:0-1882 GCA_036401455.1 Gemmatirosa sp.
GTTGCAGGACGGCCTGATCGACGGCGCGGCGGTGGCGCGAACGGTGCGCGCGCGCGTCGCCACCGAATGCGCCGAGCTCGCCGCGGCCGGCGTCGTTCCGGGGTTGTCGGTGGTCCTCGTCGGCGACGATCCGGCGAGCGCCGTCTACGTGCATCACAAGGGCAACGACGCGCGCGAGGTCGGCATGCGGAGCGACACGATTCGCATGCCCGCGACGACGACGGAGGACGAGCTGCTTACCGTGCTCGACCGGTTGAACGCGGACCCGACGGTCCACGGCATCCTCGTGCAGATGCCCGTTCCCAAGCAGATCGACGCCGAAACGGTGATCCGGCGCATCGACCCGCGCAAGGACGTCGACGGGTTTCATCCGGCGAACGTGGGCGAGCTGCTCATCGGCACCGGCGCTGGGTTCGCGCCGTGCACGCCGGCGGGCGTCGTCGAACTGCTGCGGGCGTACGACGTCGACACGCGCGGGCGCGACGTGGTCGTGATCGGCCGGAGCAACATCGTCGGCAAGCCGATGGCGGCGTTGCTCGTGCAGCCCGGTGCCGACGCGACCGTGACCGTGTGCCACAGCCGAACGCGCGACCTCGCCGCGCACACGCGTCAGGCCGATATCCTCGTCGCGGCGATCGGACGCGCGCGGTTCGTCACGGCGGACATGGTCAAGCCGGGCGCGGTCGTCATCGACGTCGGAATGAACCGGATCGACGATCCGACCACGAAGTCCGGTTCGCGCCTGGTCGGCGACGTCGATTTCGAGCGGGTGCGCGAGGTCGCGTCGCTGATCACGCCGGTGCCTGGCGGCGTGGGGCCGATGACGCGCGCGATGCTGCTCGCCAACACGGTACGCGCGGCGCGGCGGGCGGCCGGGATCGCGGCGTGATCGGCGCATGAGTCCACGCCGGCGCGCCCCGGCGAGCGAGGCGCTGGAGCTGTTCGCTGCCGAACCGCCCGGCGCCGCGCGCGCGGCGAGCGCGGCCCCGCGTGCGCGACCCTCCGTTGCGCTCGACGTGGAATACGACATCCCGGGCGCGTCGCCCGCGGCCGCCGTTCCCGTGAGCGCGCTCAGCGACACGGTGAAGGAGGTGGTCGAGGGCGCGTTCATGCCGATCTGGGTGCGCGGCGAGATCAGCGACTTCAAGGCGCATCGCAACGGGCACTGGTACTTCTCGCTCCGCGACCACGCGGCCCAGCTGCGTTGCGTCATCTGGGGGCGCGACGCGCGCCGCTTGCCGGCCCCGCCGGACAACGGCATGCAGGTCGTCGCGCTCGGCCAGCTCGGCGTGTACACGGCGCGCACCGAGATCCAGTTCACCGTGCGCGCGCTCGACGCCGAGGGCAGCGGCCTCTGGCGGAAGGCGCTCGAACGCACGCGCGCCACGCTCGCCGCGGAGGGGCTGCTCGCCCCGGAGCGCAAGCGACCACTTCCGCGGTACCCGCGGCGCGTCGCGATCGTGACGAGCCCGGACGGCGCTGCCCTGCACGACGTCGCGGCCGTGCTCCATCGCCGCTGGCCACTCGCCGAACTGATCGTCGTCGCCGCGAAGGTGCAGGGCGATGGTGCGGTCGAGGAGCTTTGCGACGCCGTCGAGCGCGTCGGTCGCTGCGGACTCGCCGACGTCATGATCATCGGGCGAGGCGGCGGGGCAGCCGAGGACCTGTGGGCGTTCAACGACGAGCGTCTCGCGCGCGCCGTGGCGTCGTGCCCGATCCCGACGGTGTCGGCGGTGGGCCACGAGGTCGACATCACGATCTGCGACCTCGTCGCCGACCTCCGCGCGCCCACGCCCTCGGCCGCGGCCGAAGCCGTCGCGCCGATGATCGACGACTTGCGAGAGGATCTCGTCGGGAGTGGGCGCGCGCTCGCCGACGCGAT
>DASWUT010000526.1:0-2918 GCA_036401455.1 Gemmatirosa sp.
AGGACGCGCAGGCCGCGCTCGGTCAGCTCCTTGGCGGCCCAGCCACCCGCGATGCCCGAGCCGACGACGATCGCGTCGTAGCGCGTCGTCGGACCCGGATCGTGCCGCCGTGTCGACATCGGCGTGGCGGATCCGCCTTACGCGCGGCGACGGCGTGCGTCGGTCGCCCCCGCGATTCCGGCGACCGCCAGCACGCCGATGCCGACGAGCCACCCTGCCGTGGGCTCGGGCGTCGGCGTGACGTTCTGCCCCGTCGTCACGTACCGCGCCGCGGCCTGCGCAATCAGCTGGTCCGTCCGCGTCGTCGGGTGCAGGCTATCCGCGAACACCGACACGTTGCACGACGGGGCCCCCGCGGGGCCGACCGGCGGGCCGAGGCACGGCGTCGAGACGTTGGTCAGGCCGTAGAGCGAGCCGCCGTTCGCGGCGTCGTGCAGGATGTTGGCGAAGAGGTTGTCGAGGCGGAAGTCGAAGAACGTCGTCGCGCCGTACGCGTGATGCAGTCCGGCCAGCCCCGCGGCCAGGGTCGCGTCGAAGGTGCTCGCGAGCTGGTCGTCGATTGCCGGCCGTCCCGCGATGCCCTGCGCCTCGGGCGTCGCGCCGAGGCTCGGCAGCGAGAAGAGCAACACGTCGCGCGCGCCCGACGCGGCGAGCAGCCCGGCCTGCGTCACGACGTTCCGCGCGGCGGTCGCGGCCGCCGCCTGGCGTGTCGCGGCGTCGGCGATGCTGCCCGCGTCGCGCAGATCGTCTCCGCCGGCAAAGAGCGCGTAGAGCCCCGTCGGATCCGTGACCGTTCCTGGGGTGGTGCCCAGGCGCGACAGGTACGATCCGATCTGCGCCTGCGTGCTGATGAGCGACCCCGTCGTGCGTGCGCTCGCAACCGCATAGTCACCCGATGCCGCGCGCGTCAGGAACGCCGGCGTCGCGCCGCTCGGCCGGCCGAGCGCCTGGGCGAAGTAGTCGACCCAGATCGGTCCGTTGGAGAAGCGGCCGGTCGCGTACGGCGGCGACGGCGGCTCGAGGCCGAGCGTGAGCAGATACGCGTTGCCGGTATCGCTGTAGCTGTCGCCGAAGAACGTGAGCGACGTGAACGGACCCTGGGCGCGCGCCGCGACGGGCGCGCACGCGGCCACGAGCGCGAGTCGGAGCCAGCGGTGCAGCGAGCGGTGGAGCGGCGGAACGGTGGGGATGCGCATGGCGGGCCGGACTCCGACGAAGGGGAACGGGAAACGAACGCGGCGCGCCGGGTTCCCGCGGGACACCCGTGCGCCGTGCAGATCGTCGCGCAACATGCACGCAAGGAACGTGACGGCGCACCGCGGCGCCACGCCACCGCGTCACGCCCCCGATTCGTTACACCTCGCACATAACCGGGTGCGCATCCGATCGCGGTGCGGGCGCCCTGCCGTCAGTTGAGCAGGTCCGCCGGCACGCGGCCACCATTCTCGGCGAGCTTGCGCATGACCTCCTTGTGCAACCAGATGTTCATCGTCGCGGAGTCGTTGGTGTCACCCGTGTAGCCGAGTTCCGCGGCGAGTGCCTTACGCTGGGCGAGGCTGTTGTCGATGCCGAGGATCGCGAGCAGGTCGACGATCGAGTAGCGCCAGTTGACCGGGTGCGGGTACTGCGCCGCGATCGAGGTCAGCATCTGCTCGACGTCGACCGCGGGTTCGGCGGCGTCGCCTGCCGCGCCTGCGGCGTCGGCCGTTGAATCAGCGGCGGCGGCCGTCGCTGTATCCGCTGACGGGGCCGCAGCGGTGACCGCCGGCGCGGCGGCAGCCGGATCGTGGTGGAAGATCTTGGACATGATCGTCCCGAAGATGCTCATGACAGTGCCTCGCGAGGTGGTGGGGCGCGTGCCCGCCCAGTGCCGACGGCAGGAGTCCGCGGACGGCGGGACGCCTTCCCGGCGCAAGGAGCGGACCCGGCCGCGGCGCGCCTCGCCTTGACACGCGCGGGCGGCGGCGCCACACTCGCCGCGTGTGCGCGGACCTCGCGCCGCGACCGGCCGTCCGCGCCGGCGCGCCGACGTCGCCCATGCCGTCGCCCACGATGCCTGCCACGTCCTGCACGTCGTGCGGCGTCACCGCCGCCGGTGACGCGCGCTTCTGTTCCAACTGCGCCGCGTCGCTGACCGACGCCACCGGCGACGCGCTGTTCACGCGCGTGCGCACCGCGCTCGCGCACGAGTACGAACTGCAGCGCGAGATCGGCCGCGGCGCGATGGCGGTCGTGTTCCTCGCCCGCGAGCTCACGCCGCGCCGCATGGTCGCGATCAAGGTGCTGCGCCCCGAGCTGGCTGACGGCAAGACGATGCCGAAGCGCTTCCTGGCCGTGGCGCAGACGGCCGCGGTGCTCGAGCATCCGAACATCGTGACGATCTTTCGCGTCGGCGAGGCCGCGGGTCTGCGCTACGTCGCGATGCGTTACATCGATGGCGCGTCGCTCGAACAGCTTCTGCTCGGCGGTGGCCGGCTTCCAGTGCGGCTCGCCTGCTATGTGCTCGCCGAGATGGCGCGCGCGCTCGACTTCGCGCACGGCCAGGGCATCGTGCACGGAGAGGTGAAGCCGGGCAACGTGCTGCTGGACCGTCGCTGGGGCCGGGCGGTAATGACGGATTTCGGGATCGCGGACGTCGCCGACGACGCGAGCCTCACGCGCACGGGGCTGACGACTGACGCGCCATACTACCTGAGTCCCGAGCGGTGCCTCGGGTTCGCCCCGACGAGCGCCTCGGACCAGTACGCGCTCGGTGTGGTCGCGTACCAGCTGCTCACCGGCGCGCCGACGTTCGGCGGCACGCCGCTCGACGTCGAGAACGCGCAGCTCCGCGAGGCGCCGCGCCCGCTCCGCGATCTCTGCCCCGATTGCCCGACATCGCTCGATTCGACGATCCGGCGCATGCTCGAGAAGGCGCC
>DASWUT010000527.1:0-3070 GCA_036401455.1 Gemmatirosa sp.
TTTCGACGGGTTTGCCATTGTCGCCCTGGGAACCCGCGAGATGCGCGTACCACAGAGCACGCTGCTGTGCGTCCGCATCGGCAGCGTTCGTGAATGTCGGTCGGTCCTTTCGCGAGCTAAACCCGTGATCCGCGGCACAGCGCGAAGCATCGGGAACGTTGTATGAGCTGACGGCGTCGCACTACATCCTGGCGAGAACGCCAGCACTCCGGGACGTTGGTCGACACGCGATCACGCCGCCGCGCCGACGCCGCGCACGCTGTCGTACACGCGTGCGAGGCGTTCGCCGATGCCGTCCCAGGAATAGTTGCCGAGCACGAAGGCGCGGCCGGCGTCGGCGAGGCGTGCGGCGAGCTGCGGATCACGCTCGACGCGGCCGACCTGAGCGACGGTTTCGGCAACGTCGTTCGCCTCGAGATAGTGTACCCCGTCGACGAGGCCGAGGCCTTCGACACCTATGCGCGTCGCGACGAGTGGCCGGCCCAACGCCAGGGCGTCGAGTACCTTGAGCCGCGTGCCGCCGCCCACGCGGATCGGACAGATGTACGTGGCCGCGCGGCGGACGTACGGGCGGACGTCGTCGACGAACCCGAGCACCTGCACGCGCGCGTCCGCGGCGGCGAGGGACACGACGCGTGCTGGCGGCGCGCGGCCGATGATCACCGCCGAGCGCGCGGGGTTGTCGGCGGCGAGGGCCGGCCAGAGCGACGTGGCGAACCATTCAATCGCATCGGCGTTTGGGAACCAGTCCATGCCGCCCGCCCACACGAGACTGTGCGGTCGCACTGACGCCGTCGGGTCAGGGGCGAAGTAGTCGACGTCGACGCCGTTCGGGATCGTCTCGATGCGAGCGTTCGGCGCGAGCTCGCGAAGCCGCTCGCCGTCCAGGTCCGAGACGACGAGGTTGTACGCTGCACGACTCCCGAGGTCGCGTTCGACCGCTGCCGTAGCTCGTGCCTGCCGCGAGAAAAAGCTACGCGCCGGCCCTCGCGTGCGGGCGGCGCGACGCTCGAGCAGGTGCGATTCGACGTTGTGATGGTTCAACGCGAACGGCGTCGCTCCGAGAAGCGGTACGTAGCTGCACAGAAATACGATGTCGAGGTGGGCGATGTCGAACCGGAGCTCGTCGACCAGCGCGCGAACATGTGCGGCAGCGTCAGCATTGCGAAAGAGATGATCCCAGTAGGTCGGTCGTGTGACCGCCGCACGCACCAAACGCGCGGCCGTTCGCGCCCGTCTCCGGTTTGCCGGCAGCGCGAAGATTCGAGCCGATGCGGCTATCTTGCCGAGGGCGCGCTCCGCATGCTGCCGTTCGGCGTCGACGGCGAATGACCCCGCCGACGCCAGCGCGACAAGATGCGTTTCGTACCGGCGTGCAGCCTGCGCGAGCAGGTGATGCGTCCGCTGTAGGGCCCCGTGGCCGGTTGCCGGGTACGGGGCGAAGTGGGATAGCCAGAGGAGGCGTGGCATAGAGGAAGAGCGGCGACCGACGTCCGATCCCGAACGGCGGCGCACAGGGAGGGTAACGGTGCCCTCGGGCGAAAGTCGATCCTCCATCGCACACAGGAATCGAAACCAGCCGTCATCGCGCGACACCCGAGCGCGTTGCGGGCTCCGCCATGTCGCGTCCTGCACGACGGGGCCATCGCAACACTCCGTGTGGGACCGGTGACGGCACGGATTGCCTCGCGCAACGGATCCCAGCACACGTTCCCCAGTCACACACCGTCGCACGCATGACCGTTCCCGTCGCCGCCGCGCGTTCGGCGCCGCCTGCCCGTAGCACCTGGTTGGTCTCGCTGTACTACGAGCACGGTTGGGAGCACGGCGCACACCTTCGCACGTTCGCGATCGCTCGCGAGTGGGTGCGGCAGGGCGCCGAGGTGCACTTCGTCGCGCTCGAGTTCGATCACACGGATCAGGCCCTGCCCGGGCCCTACTTGGAACGACTGCGCGACGAGGGCATCATCACGGCGTTCGATCGCATCCGGCTTCGGCACACGTGGCTGCGCGGGAAGCTGGCGCGCGGCATGCTCCACCCCGGCGCCCGAGACGTGGCGCTCCGCCCGGAGCGGAGCGCGATGCGGACCGAACTCGAAACCATCGCCCGTCGACGAGCGCCAAACGCCGTAGTGTTCGCCGATACGCACCTGCTGTTCGCCGCGCCACAGTTGCGCCGATATGCGCCCGTGACGGTCGATTGGAAGGACTCGCATGCGCTGCAGTACGCGCGCGCGCAGCGGGAAGCCGTTCGGCGGGGCGACTGGCGCGATGCGACGTTGGGCATCCTCGAGCGATCCGAGGCGACGTTGGAAGAGCGGTACTATGGCCTGCACGTCGATCACAACGTCTTCGTGTCACCGATCGACGCGAGCGCGATGACGCGGTTACTGGGCTCCGCCGCGACCGTGCACACGGTTCCCAACGGGATCCGCGCGCGACCGGCGCCGTCGACCACGCCTCGCGAGCCTGGGCGGCTCATCTTTTCGGGTGCAATGGATTTTGCGCCCAATCACCACGCGGCCGTCTGGTTCATCCGCCAGGTGTTGCCGCGTGTCGTCGCGCAGCGCTCCGACGCGCGATTCGTGGTCGCTGGGTCGAATCCATTGCCCGAGCTGCGCGCACTGGCGGGACCGAACGTCGAGATCACGGGGTGGGTCGACGACATGCGCGCCGAGCTCGCGCGGAGCGCGCTCTATGTGGCCCCCATGCGGTCAGGCAGCGGGTTCAAGAACAAGGTTGTCGAGGCGCTCGCGGCGGGCACCTACGTGGTCGGGACCGCGCTCGCGTTCGAGTTTCTGCCAGATCCGCTGCGCGCCCCCTTCACGGCCGCGGACTCGCCTAGCGAGCTGGCGCACGTGGTGCTCCGCGCCCTCGACTGTTCAGCGCACAACACGGCCGCGGTCGCCCAATTCTGGCAACTCGCGCAAGATGAGTTCGACTGGGCGCACGTCGCGACGCGCTTTGCAGGTGTGATCGGCACGCCAAGTCGCATCGCGCCCGCGCTGCTGCGTAACGGGCGGGCGCTCGACGCCGGCACCTTCGGCGCGTCCGCATCGCTCGACGGCCT
>DASWUT010000528.1:0-6753 GCA_036401455.1 Gemmatirosa sp.
AATCGACGGACTTGTTGAGGCACTGTGTGACGACGGTGCGCATGGTGGTCGTGTCCCAACCGAGCATCCAGTCCGCGTGGGCCGAGTAGCCACCGGGGAGTGAGGTGCTGTACATGTCCGAGCTCAGGCGCCAGCGAGTCGGCACCGCGCCGGCCATCACGGGGAAGTCGAAGTGCTCGGTGATTTCGGGGAGCGGCACCGGGTGGTCGGCGGGGCAGGTGCTCTGGCCGGGCGTGTTGGCGTAGTTGGGGTACGCCATGTGGCTCTTGTGGTCCGGCGAGTCGAGGTGCACGCCGTCCCAGCACTGCGGGAAAATGATGGTGAGGCGGACGGCGTCGCCGACGGCGCAGCCCGGGATGTTGCCCGTGGCGTTGTTGCCGTTGGCGCTGACGCAGCCCCAGGACACCCCGTATGGCTGCTCACTCGTGCTGGACGCGTGCATGTTGCCGGCGATGATCCGGAGCCCCTGCGGGAAGGGCTGGATCGCGGCCGGGTCCATGTCGTAGCCCGACTTGTAGTAGATGACGGCGAGGTCGGGCACCTGGGCGGTGCTCGTCGCAGGGTCAACGAGGGCCGGCATCCAGTACGCCGACCGGTTGAGGGTCCCGCCGAGGCAGGTGCCGTTGCCGGTCGTCGTGAGCGAGGTGGTGGTGGAGGCGGCGCTCACCCCCGTGTTGCCGAAGAACATGTGGAGGTGTGACGCGCCGGGCTGCCCGGGGAAGACGATCGGGTCGTCGAAGGCGAAGTGGGCCATGCCGCACGTCGTGCGGAACGAGCCCTCACCGGCGACGTAGGTCGGGTCCTCGCTCGTCGACGTCATCTGCGGGCCGGACGCTCCGGGAGATCCGAGCGGGACGGTGATCGTCGCGCCGAAGCCGTTCATCGCGGACATCGGGTTGGCGATCGTCGTCGTCTGGATCGGGCCGTAGTCGCAGTGCAGCGGCTGGCCGGGGGCGGGGTTCTGGCCGCCGAAGGCGTACGTGGCGCATGGGAGGCCGTGGTAGGCGGTCTGCTGCACGTAGGGCCCGTTGGGGCCCCCGAGGCGGACGGTCCGGAGGCCGACGAAGTCGCACGCCGCGCCCGCATCCGCGCACTGCGTCCAGCTCGTCGGGGCAGGTGGCGGGGTCGGAGTCGGCGTTGGGGCGGTCGCGGTGGCGGACGTCGTCCAGCGCTGGTTGGTGCCGCCGTGACAGGTCCAGAGCAGCAGGCGGGTGCCTGGCACGGTCGAGCCGCCGCTCACGTCCAGGCACTTGCCGTTCATGCCCGTGATCGTGCCGTTGCTGGAGAGCTGCCACGTCTGGTTTGCGCCGCCGTGGCAGGGCCAGAGGATGAGCTTCTCCCCATCGAGTCCGGTGGCGCCGGACGCGTCGAGACACATGGTGCCGTCGTAGAGCGTCAGCGCACCGTTGCTCGTAACGGTGAACTTCTGGCCGGCTGCGCCGGCGCACGACGCCGTGACGATCGCGGTGCCGGCGGTCTGGGCGTTGCCGGTCGCGCTGGCGCAGAGGCTCGAATCGATCGCCGTCTTGAGGGCGACCGTCGTGCCCGCGACGGAGGGACCGGCGGTGGTGGATCCGTCATCGAGGTGTGCGCGGGCGGGCGTCGGCGCGACGGCGTCGCTGCAGCCGCCGATGACGAGCCAGGCGCAGAGGCCAGCGAGGACAAACGACGTTCGCATCGTGAAGTCGGGCGGGTTAGTCGGCAGATGAGGTGCGGCGGTCAGGGCGCGACGGCGGTGTACGCGGCGCGGAGGAGCGGGTCCTGCTGCCCGCTCGCGGCGCTGGGGAGGTGTCCCTCGCCGAGCGTCCAGACGATGGTGCCGCCGAGGCCCTGGGCGGCGACGTACGCGCCCTTTTCGCCTGCGGACCGCGGGTCCTCGTACGAGACGAAGGCGCACTGCTGCGGGCCGGTGGGGGCGGCGAAGCTGAGGTAGCCGATGCGCGCGGTCGCATCCCAGTGGTAGGCCGCGGCGCTGTAGTACTGGCCGACGATGTTGGCGTAGCTCATCGCGTTGTCGCTCGCGACGACGCCGGCGCTGGCGGCGAGGGTCTGGAGCGGCGCGGTCGTGCCGCGCCAGCAGGAGCCGTAGGTGCCGATGCCGACGCCGAGCTTGGCGGCGGGGACGCCGACGGCGCGGTAGGCGTTGATGGTGCTCGAGACGGAGCTCGGATGGTCGGGGCCGTCACCGTAGAGGGCGGCGGTGTGCCACGAGACCCAGCCGCCCCAGTTGTCGGCCATCTCGTACGACATGACGTTCATCTGATCGACGAGCGGCGCGACCTGGGCGTACCAGCTGTCCGCGCCGAGGTTGGCGTTCACCCAGCCGATCGGGGTCGTGATGAGGAGCGCAGGGCGGGCCGCGCGCAGGTCGTGGAAGAACTGCAGGAGCTGCGGCTTGTCGCTCTCGTTGAGCGGTTCCCAATCGACGTCGAGGCCGTCGTAGCGGAGCGAGTCGAGGGTGCGGAGCAGGTTGGCGACGAACGTTGCGCGATAGGTGGCGGACGTCGCGTTCACGAGGGCGTCGTGGTAGCCGGCGCCGCCGAGCATGAGGATCGCCTTGCGCCCCGCGGCGTGCGCGCGCGTCGACAGGGTGCGGGCCATGATCGGCCCGTTGGTGTTGTCGAGGTAGAAGTCGGTCGTGACGCCGCCGGTGCTGGTGGCCTGCACCGCGCCGAGCACGACGTGCGTCATGTAGGTGAAGTCGACCGCGGTCTCGGGGTAGAGGGCGCGCTGGTAGCCGACGTAGTAGCCGGTGACCCAGCGTCCGTGCGAGGCGATCGGGACGGTGGGTGTGACGGCCGACGACGGCTGCGACGCGGGGCCGGCTCCGGCGCCGCTGCGGGCGACGACGGTGAAGGTGTAGGCCGTGCCGTTGGTGAGGCCCGTGACGGTGGCCGACGTGGTCGGCGCGGCGATCGTGACCTTCGTGCCGCCGGGCTGGGTGGTAACGGTGTAGCTGACGAGGGCGCTCGTGCCGGTGTTCGACGGCGGCTGCCAGGACACGGTCGCCGCGGCGTTGCCGGCGGCGGCGGTCAGCGCGAGCGGGGCCGACGGGGCGCCGGTGCGCTGTCTGGAGTCGAGGGGCGAGCCGACGGGTGCGGTGATCGGCGCGGTCGCGTCCGACGAGCAAGCGGCAAGGGCAGCGAGCGCAAACGGCGCGAGGCGGCGTCCGGGCGCGAGGAATCCGACCGGGCGGCCGAGCGTACGAAACGTCAAGACAGAACTCCGTGAGGTGGTACGTGGGCACGACGGCAGACAGGCAGCGTCCGCGCTGGCGACGCGGGCCCTGCGCTCTGCCGTTCAACCGACGGGAGTTCGCGGCCAATCCCCACGCGTCGTGGAGACGGCGTGACGTCTCGAGATCTTCAGCCCGTGTGACGGGTCAGTCACTCGTCGTCGACATCCCGCAGGACGAGACGTAACGGAAACGGCTGAGAACGGCGTGATTCCTGTCACAAACGGGTGTTTGTGACAGACTGTTCACAATTGGCCGGAGCGTCAGTCCGCGAGCTGTAACCTCGCCGTTGTAGCTGACACGGATGCGCGGGTCGCGACCGCGTGTCACGGCGTGAGGACGAGCGTGCTGACGCTCAGTGGCGGCATGGTGTAGCTGAACGCGTTGCCGGCAGGGAGCGTGAGGTCGGGGGCGCGCGTGGGGCCGGCCGCGGTGAGCGTGAAGACGCGGGCCGCGTGGAGAGCCGTGGGGTGCGCGACGACGATGCGCGCAGCCTGCGCGGTGCGCCGCTTGTTGATGGCGACGAGGACGACGCGGCCGAGCGTGTCGAGGCTCGCGTAGACCGAGGCGGCGGCGGGATCACTCGCCGTCGCGTCGACGCCGATGTCGCCGAAACGGCCGCCCGCGCCGTCATAGTTGAGGTACATGCGGAACGCGCCGAACGCGTAGGCGTAGGCGAGCGCGCCGCTGCCGGCGTAGGGCGGCGCCCACGGGTTGGCCTGGGGCCAGAGCGCGGCCGCGTACACGCCTTCGCGCCCGAACACGCCGAGCACGTCGGCCTGGGCGATGCCCCCGGAGATGTCGCCGGCGCGGCCGAAGTAGTACTCGGAGACGGCGAGCCGGGTACCGGGGTAGTGCGCGGCGATCTCGTCGCCCAGGCGTGGCAGCAGCCGCACGGGGCCGGCGGTGACGCCGGACACCCAGCTGTGCTCGTCGTAGCTGGAATCCCAGAGCGAGCGCGGGGCCTGCACGCGCGCCTCGACGGCGGCGGAGTCCTGCGGGGCGTAGTCGTTGGTGATCGGGCCGCCGGACGTTCCGGCCGCGGGATACCAGTGCACGTCGAGCACGTCGAGCAACCGGTGCCCCTCCGCCGACTCGGCGGCGCGCAGGCGATCGAGGTAGACGTCGACGAACGGGTGCGCGTGCCAGTTGCCGTAGACCGGGTCGTCGGCGGGGTAGCGGCCGAGGGTGAGGATGCCGGTGTAGGTGGCGAGGGCTGGGCCGAAGACGAGGGCGTCGGGGGCGGCGCGTTTGACGGCGCGGGCGTAGGCGATGGTGGTGTCGATGAACCCGTCGTAGGTCTGGAGCCGCGGCGCGGCCGGGTTGTCGCCGTGGTCGCTCTGGATCTCCTTGTGCGTGGCGTGCCAGGCGTCGGGCTCGTTGTCGAGCGAGAACATCAGGCGGCGCGCGGTGTCGGCCGTCGCGCCGGGGAAGGTGCGGGTAGCCCAGCGGACGAACTCGTCCTGGGCGACCGGGGCGCCGGGACCGGTGGGCGCGTTGCCGCCGGGAGCGTTGCCGCGCGTGGCGGTGTTGGGCCGGAAGTGGGCGGCGAGGCGCGCGTCACGGGCAGCGTCGCTCGTGCCGACGTCGCAGTTGCAGGCGTCGCCGGCGACGTAGGGAAGCATGGGAACGGTGGCGAGGAACGCCGCGCCGCGCGCGAAGGTCGCCGCCGCGCGGACGCGCACGGCCTCGCCGGGAACCGTGCTCGCGCTGAGGTACTGGTCGTTATGAAACTGGTAGTCGCTGCCGGCGTTGGAGTAATTCGTCTCCCAGTCGTACGCGGAGAGTCGGTTGCCGCCCATGCGGTTGAGGGTCACCTCGGCCGGCGGGGCGGCGCCGGCCCAGGCGCTGGCGTCGGTGGCGGCGTTGACGCCGTAGATGAAGCGCGAGATGGAGTGTCGCTGCGCGGTGTTGACGCGGAAGGTGAGCGCGGTGTCGGCCGAGCCGTGAACCGCGGCCGCGGCGGGCGGCGTGGGCCGTGTGGTGTCGGCACACGTGGCGGCGCCGACGGCCGCGGCGAGAGACGCGTAAAGGGCGAGCGTAGCGGAACGCGTAGGCACGGGGCGGATCGGGCGGGGTTGCGTGGTCGTCGAGCGTGCGTCAGGTGCGTACTTATGAGCCGAACTCGCATCCGCACCGCCGCCGAGCGGTTCGCACCGGCCGGGGCGCTGCTCCGGCGCCGCTACGAGCGTCGTTTTCGCACCGTGGGCGGCGTCGGCGCGCTGTGCGGCGTGTACGAGTCGTTTGCCGATGCGGCGGCGGCCGCACCCGCGGGGGCGGCCCTCGGGTACGACCACGCGGGCGCGGCGGTGCTGTACCGCGAGCGGCTCGACGCGATCGTGCCCAAGGACTACCCGGCGCTGTTCTGGTTACGCGAGGCGCTGCCGGGCGCGTCCCGGGTGTTCGACCTCGGCGGGCACGTCGGGCTGTCGTACTACGCGTTCCGCCGATACGTGGCGTATCCGGCCGGGCTGCGGTGGGTGGTGTGCGACGTGCCGGCGGTGACGGCCGAGGGGGAGGCGATCGCGCGCGAGCGGGGCGAGTCGGCGCTCGAGTTCACGAACGATCCGGAGCAGATGACGGGGGCGGACGTGCTGCTCGCGGCGGGCTCGCTGCAGTACATCGAGCGGCCGGTGGACGTACTGCTCGCGGGGCTGGCACGGCGGCCGCGGCACGTGCTCATCAACCAGATGCCGACGCATGCGACGCGCGAGTTCGTGACGCTGCAGAACATCGGCGTGGCGTTCTGCCCGTACCGGGTGGCGCGCGTGGATGCGGTGCCGGAGGCGTTAGGCCGGCTGGGGTACGAGCTGGTGGACCGGTGGGACGATCCGTCGCGGCAGGTGGCGCTGCCGTACCATCCCGAGGCGTCGCCGGTCGCGTACACGGGGTTTTACCTGCGGCTGCGGGACTGACGCGGCAGGGGCGGCGGGGGCAGCAGGCGCGCGAGTGGCGCGGTCGACGGCGGGAGGAAGGGCGAATTGACGGGATTACGGGATTGGCGGGATTGGGCTCGTTGGGACGGTCAGTCCTGGCGGTGCTCGATCCCGTCGGACGTTTGGGTGGGGGCGAGGATGGGGCGCGGCCGACGCTTTCGTTGCGGTGACGGTCCGTGTAGCGTGAGCCCGTGCAGCTGACCTTTCGCTGGTTTGGGGCGGGAGACCCGGTGCGGCTGGGGTACATCCGGCAGATCCCCGGGGTGACGGGGGTCGTGAGCGCGTTGCACGACGTGCCGCCGGGGGAAGTGTGGCCGGTGGGGGAGGTCGAGCGGCTGCGCGACGCGGTGGAGGGGGCGGGGCTGCGCCTGGCGGTGGTCGAGAGCATCCCGGTGCACGAGGACATCAAGCTCGGGCGGGCAACGCGCGACCGGCTGATCGACCGCTGGTGCGAGAGCGTGGCGGCGGTGGGCGCGGCGGGGGTGCCGGTGGTGTGCTACAACTTCATGCCGGTGTTCGACTGGACGCGGACGGAGCTGGCGCGGCCGGACGCGGACGGGTCGACGGCGCTCGCGTACGACG
>DASWUT010000529.1:0-1682 GCA_036401455.1 Gemmatirosa sp.
GACCTTTGCGCTCTCCTCTGCCTCCTTCGCGCGCGCGGAGGATCTCGCGGCGGCGCGCAGCCTGGCGCGCTACCTCCTCGATTTCCTGCGCGGGCCGCGGGGAACCTTCGGAGTCAGCCAGGACGCCGACCTCCCCGACGGCACGCCTGGCGCGGTCTTTTATGCCCTCGGCGACGAGGAGCGGCGGCGGCTGGGAATGCCCGCCATCGACCGGCACGTCTACCCGCGCGAGAACGGCTGGGCCATTGCCGCCCTCACCGAGCTCGCCGAGGCCACCGGGGATCTGGAAGCGCTCGGAGCCGCCACCACGGCGGCCACGGCGCTGCGCGCGGCGGCGCTCAAAGGCGGTGCCTTCGGACATGGGACTCCCGTGCCCTCGCTCGGCGACACCGTCTCCATGGGTCAGGCTTTTCTGACCCTCTACCGGGCCACAGGAGAGCTGGCGTGGCTCGAGGCGGCGCGGTCTGCCGCGGGTGCGCTCGACGGTTTCGCCGACCCGCGAGGCGCCGGCTACGACTCGGTGGCGGCCGCCGGCGGCGACGGGGTCTTCGCGATTCCGGTGCGCGACGCCGATGAGAACGTCGCGGTGGCGCGCTTCACCAATCTTCTGGCGCGGCTTGATCCCGAGCGACCGGCGCCGCGGGTGCAGGCCGAGCGGGCCCTGCGCTTCGTGGCGGCCGAAGGGATCGCCGCGACCGACACGCCGCCGGCCGGGCTGCTGCTCGCCGAGCGCGAGCTCCGCGAGCCCCCCGTGCACATCGCCGTCGTGGGGGTCCGCGACGATCCGCGCACGCGGGAGCTCTTCGCAGCGGCGCTCAAGACCCCCTCGCGTTACAAGCGCGTCGAGCGGCTCGACCCCGGCCAACTTCCGACCGACGACGGCGCACCCGCCTATCCGGTGTTACCGCGGCCAGCTGCCTACGCGTGCGGGCCCCGCAGTTGCTCGGCCCCCGCCTTCTCTGCCGAGGCCTTGCGGCAGGCCGTGCTGGCGCTGGGATCCCCGTAGCGAGTCCGGACACTTGTCTCGCGAGTCGGGACACTTGTCTCGCGTGCACGGGCACCTGCATCGCATGCGCGGGCACCTGCATCGCGTGCGCGGGCAGTCATAGCGCGTGCACGGGCATCTGCACCGCGTGCGCGGGCACCTGCACCGCGTGCACGACCACCTGCACCGCGTGCACGGGGACTTGCGGCGCGTGCGCGGCCACCTGCACCGCGCGCGCGACCACCTGCACCGCGTGCGCGGGCACTCGCGGCGCGTGCACGGGCACCTGCAGCGCGTGCACGAGCACTTGTGGCGCATGCACGGGCACCTGCAGCACTTGCTCCGCGTGCACAGGGCACTGTCCCGCAGACAACGCCACAGGGAGCGAGTGGTGACGCCGGACCCCGACCCCTAAGTGCCCATAAAGAGGGCCAGTCGAAGAAAATCGACGTCCACCCTGTGACGCTTTGCCCTCTCGCTGCCCCCTTATTGGCGAGGGCAACAAAAGCGGAACGCGGATCGCTCGAGTGAAGTGCCTTCGCCGGGGAGCGAGTGCCCCGGCGAGCGATCCGTGAACCCACGAACGGTTGAACGAAAGGAGGTGAAGAACATGACAACCAAGACCAGAAACTATTCGCTCACGCAGCAGCGCTTTCAGCGGGTCAGCACCGCCGTGCAGACGTATCGGCCCGGAACC
>DASWUT010000530.1:0-6190 GCA_036401455.1 Gemmatirosa sp.
CTCGTCGCGTGGCGGGGGCCGCTGCCGTGATCGGCGCTTGGCTCGCCTACTTCGAGCAGCCGTGGGTCCTCCCATCGGTCGTGGTGCTGCCGCTCGTGGTCGTCGCGCTCGTCGTCCTGCGCGCGCGGCGACAGGCGGCCCGCGCCGCCCGGCTCGGCGAATCGGCGCTCGTCGCGCGGCTCGCGCCGGCGCTGGCGACGGCGGAGCGCGGGACGCGATGGCGCGCGGCCCGGCTCGGGTGCGCGGCGGCGTGCGCGGCGCTCGCGCTCGCGGGGCCCCGCTGGGGTGCTCGCGGCGATGTGATCCGTTCGGAAGGCGTCGACGTCGTGCTCGCGCTCGACGCGTCGCTCTCGATGCTCGCGCCGGACGACCCGCCGAGCCGGCTGGAACGCATGCGACAGGTCGTGCGGCAGCTGCTCGCGTCGACGCCCGGGAACCGCGTCGCGCTGCTCGCGTTCGCCGGCCGGAGCTACATCCTCACCCCGCTCACCAACGACGAGGGCGCGATCGAACTATTCCTCGACAACCTCGACCCGTCGGTCGTCGGCCAGGCCGGCAGCGCGATGTCGCGCGCGATCCGGCAGGCCACCGACCTGCTGCAGGTCTCGCCGTCGCCGGGCGACCGCGCGATCGTGCTGATGAGCGACGGCGAGTCATTCGAGCCGGAAGCGGACGTGGTCGACGCCGCTCGCGAGGCGCGCGCGGCTGGCGTCACCGTCACCACGGTGGGGTTCGGCACCGTCGCCGGCGCAATGCTGCCGGTGCACGAGGAGAACGCGGTCCGCGAGAAGCGCGACGCCGACGGAAACGTCGTCGTGTCGCACTACACGCCGGCGATGCTGCAGGCCGCGGCGACCGCGGGCGGCGGGACGTTCGTCCCGGCGGACGCGCCCGACAAGGCCGCACGCGTGCGCGCCGCGCTCTCCGGGCTGCGGCAGACGACGCGCGCGACGGCGACCGGGTCCGACCTCGCGCCGCGCTTTCAGTGGGTCGTCGCGCCGGCGCTCCTACTCGTCCTGCTCGATACGTGGCTCGCGCGCCGCGGCCCGTCGGCGCGCGCGCGGCGTACCGCGGCGCCTAACGTCGCCGCCGTTGCCCGCGCCGCGTCGGTGCTTCTGATCGCACCGGTGGTCGGAGGGTGTGCGCTGCCCTGGCGCGGCCGGACCGACGACGCGCTCGCACGGTATCAGCGCGGCGACGTCGCCGGAGCGCTCACCGCGTACCTCGCGCGGTTGCGGCCCGGCGGCGGATCGCTGCTCGCGCGCTACAACGCGGGCACCGCGCTCGTCCGCGCCGATTCGCTCGGTGCCGCGCTGCCGTTGCTCGACGACGCGCGCCGCGCAGGCGACGGCGACGTGCGGTGGCGCGCGATCTTCGACCTCGGCGTGGTGCATCTGGAGCGCGGTCTCGCCGCGATGCGCGGCGCCGCGAACGGATCGGGCGCGCCCGCCGCAGGGCCGCCCGTGGCCGGTGACCCGACGGCCGGTTCGGCGACAGCCGGGTCCGTCGATGGCGCGGCCGCGCCAGCGACCGGCTCGGACAGCGCGCGCCCCGAACTCGACGCCGCGCTCGCGCTGTACCGGCGGGCGATCCGCATGCGTCCCAACGACGTCGACGCGAAGTGGAACTACGAGCTTGCGCTGCAGCGGCCACCGACCGGCGGTGGAGGCGGGGGCGGCGGTGGCGGTGGCGGATCGCCGCAGAGTCCGCCCACGCCACAGCCATCGCACCTCGGGCAGCAGTCGGCGGAGGAAATCCTGCAGGCTGCCTCGCGCGAAGAGCGCGACACGCAGGGCAAGCAGCAACGCCAGACCCCGCCGCCACCGCCGGGCGGCAAGGACTGGTAACGCCGGTGCGCGGCCGGGGTGGCGCACGGTGAACGTCGGCCAGCGGCGGTGCGCGTGGGGCCGAGTGCGCGCGACGTTCGTCAGCCTCGCCTGCGCGATCGGCGGGCTCGCGATCGCGACGGTCGCGCGCGCCCAGGTCACCGTCGCGGTGAGCGCGCCGGCGAACGTCCCTGCGCACACGCCCGTCCTCGTGCGGGTCGAGGTGAACGCACCCGCCGGCGCGAGCGTCCGTCTCTCGCCCCCGGCGTTCGCGCCGTTCACGCTGACGCGCACGGACCGCGCGCCGACCGACACCGCGGGGCTGCGCGGACGGCAGCGGCTCGAGTGGCGCTTCGTCCTCCTCGCCGGTGGCGCGGGCACGTTCGCCTTCGAGCCATTCGAGGCGGACGTGAGCGGCCCCGGCCTGCGTTCGGCGACGTTCCGGTCGCTCGGTTGGTCGGTGGCCGTGCAGGCGATGGCAGCGCCGGGAGCGGCGGCACTGCCGCGCGCGGATCTGACGGCGACCGACCCGGCACGGCTCGAGTTCGACGCGCACGTCGCGCCCGACCACGTCTATGTCGGCGAACAGACGACGCTCGAACTCCGCGTCGGCGTCGGGGCGCGCGTGCGCGAGCGGCTCCGGCGCAGCCCCGAGTTCGCCTTCCCGACGGTCGCAGGCGTCGTGTCCTACGATCTCAGTTCTCGGCACGCGTCGAGCGCGCTCGGCGACGTGCACGTCTACCGGCGCGCGCTGTTCCCGGTCACGCCGGGCACGGTCGACGTGCCGCCCGCACAACTCGTCTACGCGCTCACGCCCGAAGGCGACCCGTTTGGGGTCGAGGACCGCGTCACGGCGCGCACGCCGCTTCGCCACCTGGTCGCGGTCGCGCCACCGACGGTCGGACGCCCGGCGGAGTGGGACGGCGCCGTCGGACGCTTTCGCGCGTCGGCCCGCGTGGACACGACGCACGCGCGAGTCGGGGACGCGCTCCTCTATACCCTCCGCGTCGAAGGCACCGGGAACGTTCTGCTCCTGCCACGTCCTCCGCTCGACGTCGCATGGGCGGACGTGGCGACGGCCGGCGAGCGCGTCGCGGTCGATTCGTCGGGCGAACTCGCCGGCGGATCGAAGGAGTTCGATTGGCTGCTCACGCCGCGCGCCGCAGGCCGCGTCCGCGTGCCCGGCATTCGCTACGCGTACTTCGATCCGCGCACGGGCGTGTACGCCTTCGCCGACGCACTGCCGATCGCGCTCCGCGTCGCGTCCGGGGCCGTGACGCAACCCGTGGTGAGCGCGCCGGCGCGGCGTGCGGACGTTCCGGTTCGTAGCGAATTGGGCGTCGTGCGCCGGTGGGACGGCGCGCGCGGGGCGCCGTTCGTCACGCGCCGCGCGTTCTGGTTCGCGCTCGCGGGCGTGCCCGCACCGGCCGCGCTGTGGCTGCTCGCGACCGGCGCGCTTGGTGGCGTGCGTCGCCGCCGCGATGGGATCATGGCCGCCGACCGTGCCGGTTCGGCCTCGACGGATCGAGCGCGCGCGACTGCGGCGTTAGGCGAGTTCCGCAGCGGCGTGTCGCGCCTCCTCGGCGGGCCGGGCGCAGGCACGCTCGACGCGTCCACGCTCGCCCGCGGCCTGCGCCGCGCCGGGATCAGCCGCGCCCTTGCCGACGAGTGCACCGCGGCCGCCGACCGGTGGGCACGCGCGGCGTACGGCACCGGAGACCACGACGCGGCACCGGCGGTCGACGCGCCGGCGCACGCGCGCGACCTGCTCGCCCGGGTCGCGCACGAGCTCGAGGTGCGCGACGCGGCCGCACGTGGACCGGATGCGAGTGCCCGGCCACGCGCCGGCGGGGATACGGCTCCGGTGCGCGTGCCGCGCCCCGCCCACGCCGGGTTCGCCGTCGGGCTCGCGCTGCTCGTCGCCGCGGTGGCCGCACCGCAGCTCGCCGATCGCGCCGCGCGCTCTGTACGCCCGGCCGAGCGCGCCGAGGCCGTCGCGGCGTTCGACGCCGGGGTTGCGGCCTACGCCGCAGGCGACGCGGCGCGCGCGCGCGACCTGTTCGCCGCGTCAGCGGCGGCGGTTCCGGCTGCCCCCGCGGCGTGGTTCAACGCCGGAACGGCGGCGTGGGCGGTCGCCGATACCGCCGGCGCCGCGTTCGCGTGGCAGCGCGCGGCGCATCTCGCGCCGCGCTTCCCTGGCGTTCGTGCGCGCCTCGAACGGCTGCCCGTCCTCGCCGCGGGCGGGCACCTCGGCGCGCCGCCCCCGATCGATCCGCGCGTGCTCGGCGCCGTCGCGCTCGCTATCGCGGCCGCAGCCGCGCTCTGGCTGCTTGCGACCGCGGTGTCCGCGGCACGGGCTGGCGCGCGACCGGGCGCGCACTGGTCGGGCGCGCTCGCCTGCTACCTCGTCGCGGTGGCGTGTGCGGGCGCGGCGGCCATCGCCTCGCGCGCGCTCGACGTGCGCGGGCTCGCCGTCGTGCGCGCGCCGGCGACGCTGCGGCCCGACCCGTCGGTCACCGCGATCGGCGTCGCACCGGTCGTCGCGGGCGAGGTCGCCGAGCTCGTCGACGACGAGGGAGGATGGCGACGCGTGCGCCTCGACGGAGATCGTGAGGGATGGTTGCGCGCCGCACAGGTCGCGCCGCTCGCCGATGCGCCCTCACCGGGGCAGACCACCCCGCCGCAGTAGATTCCCGGCGTGCCCCGCATCGCCGTGCTGCCCGCCGCCGTCGCCGACCAGATCGCCGCGGGCGAGGTGGTCGAGCGCCCCGCGTCCGTCGTCAAGGAACTCGTCGAGAACGCGCTCGACGCGGGCGCGACGGCGATCGAGGTGTGCATCGAGGAAGGCGGCCGCACCCTCGTCCGCGTGAGCGACGACGGTTGTGGGATGACCCGCGACGACGCGGTGCTCTCGCTGTCTCGGCACGCCACATCGAAGATCCGCAGCGCCGACGAGCTGGTCGGCGTCGCGAGCTACGGCTTTCGCGGAGAGGCGCTTCCGGCCATCTGCTCGGTGTCGGAGCTCGAACTCGTCACGGCCGACGCGAGCGGGGACGGAACGGTCGTTCGTGCGGCCGGCGGCGCGGTGCAGGAAGTCGCGCCCGCCGCGCGCCGTCGCGGAACGACGGTGAGTATCGCCCGGCTGTTTTACAACACGCCGGCACGCGAGAAATTCCTTCGATCCCCGCGCGGCGAGTGGCGCGGCATCAGCGAGGTGCTCACGACCGTCGCCCTCGCACGCCGCGACCTGCGCCTCAGTGCGACGCACGACGGTCGGCCGGCGCTCAGCTGGCCCGCGGCGCCGTCACTGCGCGCGCGACTCGGCGCCGTGTACGGGCCGCGCTACCCGGACGCGCTGCTCGACGTCGACGACGTCTCCGGCGCGGTCACCGTGTGCGGACTCGTCGAACGGCCCGGCGACGTGGGGCGCGCGGCGCGGCGCACCTTCGTCAGCGTCAATGGCCGCCCCGTACGCGACGTTGGGATCCTGCGCGCCGCCGAGGCGGCGTATCGCAGCACGCTGTCCGCCGGACTGCGCCCGTCGCTGTTTCTCGAACTGTCCGTGCCGGCCGACGGCGTCGACGTGAACGTGCATCCGGCCAAGGCCGAGGTTCGCTTCCACGACCGCTGGACGGTCGAGGGCGCCGTCGTGCGCGCGGTGCGGCGTGCGTTAGGCACGCTCGACAGCGCGAGCGGGATCGGCGGCCGGGTGTGGTTCACGGCCGGTCTCGCGGGCGGCCATTCGGCGCCCGTCGACGAGCGTGCCGCGTTCGCGGTCGCGTCGGTCGACGTCGGGCTGTTCGCCCCGGCCGCCGCCGCGCCAGCCTTCGATCCGCGCGAGGACGACGGGATGCCGGACGGCGCTCCCGCGCTGGCCTGGGACGTCGCCGAACGCGAGGCGGTCGCGCCGGCGACGGCGCGCCCCGCGGTCGCCGCCGAGGACGTCGTCGTGCCGCCGCTCGTCCAGCTGCGCCGCACGTACCTCATGTTCGAGCGCGACGAGGGAGTCGTGCTCATCGACCAGCACTCCGCGCACGAGCGCGTGCTCTACGAACGCTTCCTCGGCGCGCTCGCGCGTGGCGACGCCCCGTCGCAGCGGCTGCTGTTCCCTCTCACGGTCCACGTGACGGGAGCCGAAGCGGAAGCCTTCGACGCGGCGCGCGAGAGCTTCGAGCGGCTGGGGTACGCGGCCGAGCCGTTCGGCGGGTCGACGCTGCTCGTGCACTCGGTGCCCGCGCCGCACCCGCGCTTCGACGCGGAGCGCTGCCTGCGCGATTCGCTCGCCGCGCTCACGGGCGATCGGCACGCGGCGAGCCATGCGCGGCACGAGCGACTCGCGGCGACCGTCGCCTGCAAGGCCGCGA
>DASWUT010000531.1:0-1691 GCA_036401455.1 Gemmatirosa sp.
GCTGCTCGCCAAGCGGCTGCAGCGCGCGCGCGAGGCCGGGCTCGGCCCCGAGACCGACGCGCGCTCCCGGCTGGACGCGTTCGATGTGCCCGCGCTCGTGAACCTGCCCCCCTTCGACGCGCCCGAGTCGGTGGTGCCGGCGACCGGCGTGCGGGCCGACGAGGCGGAGGCCGGACTTCGCACATCGCGCGAGGCGCTCGACCGCGTGATCGCCGACGCGAATGGCCTGGCGCTCAGCGAGGTCAGGGCGCGCCATCTGCGGTTCGGCGAGATCGACTTCTATCAGTGGCTGCTCTTCGTCGCGGGACACGAGCAGCGCCACCTGCGCCAACTCACGGCGCTGCGCGACGAACTCGGCGACGGCCACGCCGACGAGCCGCGCGACGCACCGGCCTCACGCCCTCCGACATGACGAGCCCGACACCCATCGCCAGTCTTCCGCCGCGCCCGGACGGCGCACCGCCAGAGATCGTGCACGTCATCGTCGAAACGCCGAAGGGGAGCCGCAACAAGCTCGACTACGAGCCGCGGCTCGGCGTGTTCGCGCTCAAGAAGGAGATGCCCGCGGGCCACGTGTTTCCGTTCGATTTCGGCTTCCTTCCCGGCACCCTGGGCGGCGACGGCGACCCGCTCGACGTGCTGGTGCTGATGGACGACGCGACCTATCCCGGCGTGTTGGTCGAAGCGCGGCTGGTTGGCGTGTTCGAGGCCGAACAGACCGAACGCGACGGCACGCGCACGGAGAACGACCGGCTGGTCGCGGTGGCGGCGTGCTCGCGCCGGCACGCCGACGTTCGCACGCTGGACGACGTGGGACGAGCGACGCTCGACGAGATCGAGCATTTCTTCCGCTCGTACAACGCAGAGACGGGGAAGCGGTTCGAGGTGCGTGCGCGCACGGGGCCGGCGCGCGCCGCCGCGATCGTCGACGAGGGCGTCGCGCGCGAACGGGACGCGCGTTAGGCAGCGTTGCGCTCGGGTCAGGCGGCCGCGGCAAACAGCTCGAGCTGGGTCGGGCGGGCGGTCCGGCGCGCAGAGCCGAGCGCAGACACCGCGCCCCGCCCGGGCGCGTGGTCCGGGGTGACGACGAAGGGAAGCACGCGCGCGACCGGCACGTGGAGCTTCGCGAGCAGGTCGAGGCGCACCGCGTGCCACGGGCGGAGCGCGAGGATGCGCTCGACCGTGCGGTGCCCGAGCCCGGGAACGCGCAGCAACAACTCGCGCGGCGCGGTCTGGAGGTCGACCGGAAAGTGCTCCGGATGGCGAAGCGCCCACGCGAGCTTCGGATCGACGTCGGGCGCGAGATCGGGCGCGTCGCGCGGCACGAGTTCGTCGACGGTGAACCCGTAGAGCCGCACGAGCCAGTCCGCCTCGTACAGCCGTCGCTCGCGCGTCGCGGACGAGGGTGCGTCGACGACGAGCCCGCCCGCGCCGTCGACCGGCTGGTAGCTGCCGAAATAGACCCGGCGCAGACCCTGCTCCCGATAGAGCGACGCCGCGGTGCGCAGCACGTCGGCATCCGTCGCGCGGGCCACGCCGGCCGGGTCGGCGCCGACGACGAGCTGCGTGACCTGGCCGGCCGGCGCAAACCGGGGCACGCGATCCCAGCGTGCCCGCCGGCCCCGGGCCGCGGGTTCGGACCGCGCCGCGCTGCGGCCGGCTTCGTGGCCTTCGGCGATCCCGTCGCGGAG
>DASWUT010000532.1:0-1512 GCA_036401455.1 Gemmatirosa sp.
CGGATCGTGGATCGAGGCCCTCGCCGAACGGCTGACGGCCGCGGGATCGCCACCCGGAGCGGCCCGTGACCTCGCCACCACCCTCGTGGTGCTCCTCGAGGGCGCGCACGTGCTGTGCCGCGCCACGGGCAACCTCGACCCCTTCGAGTCCGCTGCCCGCACCGCCGTCGCCATGGCCGAGAACCCATCTTCATGATCGCCACAATTGGCGGTTCGGCGATCACTACGAGAAGAGGATGACAGGGTGGGATGTCGTGACTGGGACGCCGCAAGCGCCCGCCTCGCCGCCCGCGCGCTGGAGGCCGGGGAGCCGACCGCCTGGTTCGAGCAGCTCTACGCCGCGGGCGAGCGCGGTGAGATCGACATGCCGTGGAGTCGCACTGAACCGCATCCGCTCCTCATGCGGTGGCTGCCGACGGTCGGGCCGGGCGATGGCCGCTCGGCGGTCGTCGTCGGATGCGGGCTCGGGGCGGACGCGGAGTTCGTCGCGGCGCAGGGCTTCGTCACGAGCGCGTTCGACATCTCCGCAACGGCGGTGCGGACGGCTGAGCAGCGCCATCCGCACTCGCCCGTGCGGTACCGCACGGCCGATCTCTTCGCCCTGCCCGAAGAGTGGCAGCGGGCCTTCGACCTCGTCGTCGAGATCATCACCATCCAGGCGCTGCCGGTGGCGCTGCGCGACCGCGCCGTCGCCGCGGTGGCGGCCCTCGTCGCGCCGGGCGGGACGGCGATGGTCGTCGAGAACGTCCGCGACGACGGCGATCCGCTGCCGGACCGCCCGCCGTGGCCCTTCTCCCGAGCCGAGATCGACTCCTTCGCCGACCACGGGCTGCAGGCGGTCGCGCTGACGCGGCACTCCGGCGCCGTGTCCCGCTGGCAGGCGGTGTTCGGCTGCCCGCCCCCCTAGGCGGCCATGCGGACGACAACCTCGGTGGGGAGTCGGGCCGCGCGCTCCGCGGTGACCCCGCAGAGGTTGGGATGTCGTCGCAGAGGGGCGGCGTGCTGCGAGGACGCCAGGGCAAGCGTTAAGTCACGCTCCAAGCGCCGGGTCAGGTGTCGGCAATCCTCAAGCGCGAAGCTGACCTCGTTCCACTGCACAGCCCACTCGACCAGCCTGAGATGACCGGCGCTGGTCGCCGGAACCGACGGCTAGACCATCCGACGGCCGACGGCACCCGCGCCGCCTACGCGGAGCACACCCTCGCCGTCACCCCCGATGGTGCGCGGGTGCTGATTGAAGCGTCGCGCCGTTCGACGGCCGCACCCGCGCTGTCCAGGTCGCACCGGCGTCCGGGCACGGGTGCGAGCAGCACAACGCCGGTGCGACGGCCTCGCCCACCTCGGCGGTGCGTCTGCCGCCCACGGAGGCGGCCCCGGGGATTCACCGTGCTGACATGTCGGACTCGCGGGGCGGGGGTACGCCGCAGAGGTTGTGGGGTCGCCGCAGAGGGTCGACGTTCTGCGAAGTCAGCCCCGGACCGCCTAAGGTCCGGCGGCGGTGCCCCGTGCACC
>DASWUT010000533.1:0-6840 GCA_036401455.1 Gemmatirosa sp.
CGTCGACGCCGTAGCCCGACGGCCCATTGACGATGTCGTAGGCGGGGTGCTTGTCCGTCCACGCCGTGCGCAGCCCGGCCGCCTTGACCACCTCGAACACGGTGTTGACGCGCACGAACTGGTGCGGGTAGACCGGGGCGCACCCGTTGTCGGGGTCGCGCGGCAGCTTGGCCGGGTTAATCCCGCCGCCACCGTCGATCGCGTTGGAGTTGTAGTCGATGCTCTCGTCGTAAACGATCTCGGTCCCGCGCACCGAGCAGTCCGAGCCCGGCGCGGCGAGCCGGCGGTCGTACGAGTCGTCGTAATAGACGCCGGTCGAGAGCGGCGACCCGCCCGTGATCATCGACAGCAGCCCCGGGAAAGAATCGGACGGGCGCGATGTCGACGCCGACGTGTAGAGGATCCCGGAGCCGACGAGTTGCGCAAGGGCGGAGGTGGGATTCAGGCGGGCATAGCGCTCGAGGTCGGCCTCGTGCATGCCGTCGATGCTGATCAGCAGCACGTGCGAGATGGACGTCGTGGCGGTGCTAGCAGCGACGGACGCGGCGACGGGCGGCGGGGCGGTGGTGCGGGTCGCATCGGTGCAGCCGGCGATGGCGCCGAGCGCGCCGGCGCCGAGGGCGAGAGCGGTGGCGAGCGCTGGGGCACGAACGCGGAGCGTGTGCATGCGGAGACCTCTCACAGGATCGGGTGAGGTCCGGGCGCGGGCGTGCCCGCCGGACCGGATGCGAGGGTGGGCGCGTTGCGTCACGGCTCCGCGACCGCCCGGTCACGGGGTGCCGACGGGCCACGCTCCTTGTGCGCTCTTTGTGCAGCGATGCGTCCGTGCACCCGCTTCCCCGTACCGTGCGCCATCTTTCGCGGCCCTGCCCTGCCTCCTCTGCCGCGCCCCGCATGGACCGTCGCACCTTCGTCACCCGCACCGCGGCCGGCCTCGCCGGCGCCGCCCTCGGCGAGCCTCCGATCGCGGCGGCCGCGGCACCTTCCAGCGCCGCACTCCCGACCGCCGCACTCCCGACCGCCGCACTCCCGACCGCTGCACTCCCGACCGCCGCGCCCGGTGCCGGCGTGGACGGCGCGGTGTTTTCCCGCGCGCCGCTCGCGCCGGCGCCCTACGCTCCGCTGCCGTTAGGCGCGGTGCGCGCGCGCGGCTGGGTGGCGACACAGCTTCGCCTCATGGCCGACGGTCTCGCCGGGCGCCTCGACGAGCACTATCCGCTCGTCGGCCCGGACAACGCGTGGCTCGGCGGCACGGGCGACACGTGGGAGCGAGGACCGTACTGGCTGGACGGGCTCGTCCCGCTCGCGCACACGTTGGGCGACGGAGACGAGGCGCGCCGCGCCGCGCTGCTCGCCAAGGCGCGGCCGTGGGTGGAGCACGCGCTCGCCTCGCAGCGCACGGACGGCTACTTCGGCCCGCCGGATGACGAGGGGCGCGGGCGCGATGCGGACGGCGTGCAGCGCGCCAACTCCGCCGACTGGTGGCCGCGGATGGTGATGCTCAAGGTGCTGCAGCAGCACCACGAGGCGACCGGGGATCCGCGCGTGCCGTCGTGCATGGCGCGCTACTTCGCCTACCAGCGCGCGCAACTGCCGGCCGTGCCGCTCAACCACTGGACGCAG
The DNA here is from genome assembly GCA_036401455.1 of Gemmatirosa sp. Classification (GTDB taxonomy): domain Bacteria; phylum Gemmatimonadota; class Gemmatimonadetes; order Gemmatimonadales; family Gemmatimonadaceae; genus BPUI01. The sequence goes on from DASWUT010000533.1 coordinate 1,624, forward strand.
TGGGCGCAGCACCGCGGCGGCGAGAACCAGGCGAGCGTGCTCTGGCTCTACGACCGCACCGGCGACGCCCGGCTGCTCGACCTCGCGCGGCTGCTGCAGGCGCAGACGTCGGACTGGACCAACGGCTTCGCCCACGAGCAGCCGCCGTCGACGCACGGCGTCAACGTGGCGATGGGCGTGAAGCAGCCCGCCGTCGCATACCTGCTGGACGGCGACGCGCGCCGACTCGACGCGATCGCGCGCGGGCTCGCCTTCCTGCGCCGCGACCACGGGCAGGTGACGGGGATGTTCTCCGGAGACGAACCGCTGCACGGCACCGATCCGCTGCAGGGGACGGAGCTGTGCACCGTGGTCGAGCTCATGTTCTCGCTCGAGACGCTGGTGCGCGTGACGGGGAACGTGGCGCACGCGGATCATCTGGAACGGGTCGCGTACAACGCGCTGCCCGCGCAGGTGACGCGCGACTACACGGCGCGGCAGTACTACCAACAGCCCAACCAGGTGGTCGTCGACCGCGACGACAGCCACTACGTGCAGCAGCACGACGGCACGTCGCAGCTGATCGGGCTGCTCACCGGATACCCGTGCTGCACGGTGAACATGCACCAGGGGTGGCCGAAGTTCGTGCACGCGCTGTGGCTCGCGAGCCGCGACGGCGGGCTCGCGGCGCTGACGTACGGGCCGAGCGTGGCGCGGGTGACCGTGGGCGGGGTGCCGGTCGAGGTCGAGCAGGTGACGGCGTATCCGTTCGAGGACGACGTGCGCATCGTGGTACGGCCCGCGCGGCCGGTAGCGTTTCCGCTGCACCTGCGGGTGCCGGCGTGGGCGGCGGGGGCGTCGGTGCGCGTGAATGGCGCCGCGGGGCCGGAGGCGGTGCCGGGGCGTGTGGTGCGCGTCGCGCGGACGTGGCGCGCGGGCGACGTGGTCGAGCTGCGGCTGCCGGCGCGCGTGCGGACGAGTGCGTGGCACAAGGGGCTAGCGGGGGTGGAGCGGGGACCGCCCGTCTATGCACTGCCGGTCGGCGAGGAGTGGCGGCGGATTGGCGAGCAGGGGAGCGTGCCGACGTACGAGGTGCACCCGACGACGCCGTGGAACTACGCGCTGGCCGTCGACCCCGTGGCCGCCCCGATGCGTGCGGAGCGGGTGATGGCGCCTAACGCCGTGCCGGACCGGCCGTGGACGGCAGCCGCCGCGCCGGTCGTCGTCGTGGTGCAGGGGCGGCGCGTGCCCGGGTGGCAGCGCTACGCCTCGGTGGACGGCACGCTGCCGTACAGCCCCGTCGCGACGGCGGAGCCGGCGGAGACGTTGCGCCTCGTGCCGTACGGGTGCACGACGCTTCGGTTGTCGGAGTTCCCGGTGGTGCGGGCGGGGACGTGAGGGCGACCCTTTACGTCTCCTGGTCCCTCGTATAGCGTGGCCTCGACCGTCATCGAGTGTAAGCGCTTACAGGCTCGGCCATAGGCCGCGCCGCCGAACTGTTGTCGAACCGCCGTCGCACCTCTCCACCTCTTCGCGTGGACCTCGCGTGAACTCGACCACTGCCGCGCAGCCGGCCGGCGCTCCACCGGCGGCGTCGCCCGCGCCGCCGCCGACGGCGCCGCCCGCAGCGGGTACGCTGCGCCGCCTCTTTGCCGTACGCGAGGCGGGCGTGCTCGCCGCGCTCGTCGTGCTCTGCGTGCTACTCTCGTTCGCCAGCCCGTATTTCTTTACACTCCGCAACATATTCAACGTGTTGCAGGGGATGAGCACGATCGGGATCATGGCGGTCGGGATGACGATGGTGCTCGTCGCCGGCGGCCTCGATCTCTCGGTCGGCTCGGTGCTCGCAGTGGGCGCGGTGATCACGGCGCGGCTGATGACGTACGCGGGGTTCAATCCGTGGCTTGCCGTGCTGTGCGGGCTCCTCGCGGGCGTGGGGTTCGGGCTGTTCAACGGGTTGCTCGTCACGCGGCTCGGCATCGTACCCTTCATCACGACGCTCGGCACGCTGAGCATCGGGCGCGGGCTCACCTTCCTGCTCGCCAGCGGCGGCGCGGGAACGGTGGCGAGCAACGTTCCGATGCGCGACCCGGGGGTGGGCTTTCTCGGCGCTGGCTACGTCGGCCCCGTGCCGATGCCGGTGATCATCATGCTCGCTCTCGTCGCGCTCGCCGCGGTCTTCCTCTCCAACACCGTGCTCGGTCGACAGATCTACGCCGTGGGGAGCAACCCGCGCGCGGCGCGGCTGTCGGGCGTCGCGGTCGACCGCGTGCAGCTGTTCACCTACGTGGTGACGGGCGGCCTTTCCGCGCTCGCCGGGGTGATCAGCGCGGGGCTCCTTTCGACTGCGTCGACCAACGCAGGGGAGGGAATCGAGCTCGACGTGATCGCGGCCGCCGTGATCGGTGGCACCAGCCTGCAGGGCGGCGAGGGGAGCGTCGTCGGGACGCTGTTCGGCGCCGCGATCATGGCCGTCGTGCGCAACGCGTTCGTGCTCCTCGGGTTGCCGCTGCACTTCCAGACGATGATCATCGGCGCGGTGATCCTGCTCGCCGTCGGCCTCGACCGGCGCCGCCGCTGACCGCGTTCCCCTTCTTCCCCGTTCCCCCTCGTTCGCCGATGCCCGCTCTCGACCGTCCGCGCGCCGCCGTGCGCTTCGCCACCCTCGCCACCCTCGCCGTCCTCACCGTCGCCGCGGGCGCGTGCAGCAAGGGTCCACCGGGCGGCGGCGCCGGCGGCGCGGCGCTCGGCCACCCGGCCAACGCACCCGCGTTCGCGTCGACGGCCGTCGCCGCCGACGAGGGAACCGTCAAACCCGTCGCGCAGGCGCCCAAGAAGCCGCTGCGGATCGCGGTGCTCGGGCTCGAGAGCAGCCAGTTCTGGATCCCGGTGAAGATGGGCGTCACGCGCGCCAACCAGGAGCTGGCGGGGCACGCGACGGTCGAGTGGATCGTGCCGGGCAACGCGCACACGGCGGACGTGTTCGGCCGCGCGATCGACGCGGCGGTCGCCCAACAGTACGACGCGATCGCGACGATCGCCGGCGACGCCGGAGTCGCGGCGTACATCGACCGTGCGGTGGCCGCGGGCGTGCCGGTCGCGACGTTCAACTCGGAGACCGACACGCCCAACCAGCGCCTCTTCTTCGTCGGTGCCGACAGCTACGCGCAGGGCAAGGCGGCCGGCCAGCTGATGTGCAGGGTCGTCGGGCCTAACGGAAAGGTCGGCGTGATCACCGGATTCTTTTCGGTCGAGGCGCATGCGGCGCGCGTGAAGGGCTTCGAAGAGGCGCTCAAGGCTGGCTGCCCCAATTCGACGGTCGTCGGACGTGTCGAGAACCAGGACAAGGCCGACGTCGCGTACCAGGAGGCGAAGGACTTCATGACCGCGCACGCGGACCTCGGCGGGATCATCGCCATCGCCGGCTCGCCGTTCGGCGCGGCGCGCGCGATCGAGGAGGCGGGCAAGGCGGGCAAGGTGCACATGGTCTCGTTCGACGCCGTGGACGAAACGCTGGACTTCGTCGACAAGGGCGTGATCGACGCGACGATCGGCCAGGACCCGGACGCGCAGGGGCACGACCCGGCGGTCCGGCTCTACAACTACCTCGTCGCCGGCCAGTTGCCGCCGGCGGGGCGCCTCGCCACGCGCGCCGACGTGATCACGAAGGCCAACGCGGCCAAGTACCGCATTCCGAAGGCCTGAGCGCGCGCGGCCATGTCTAACGCTCCGGTGGGGGCGCCGCTCCTCGACGCGGTTGGCGTGCACAAGCGCTACGGCGGCGTGCACGCGCTGCGCGGGGTGAACCTCGAGATCCGCGCGGGCGAGGCGCACGCGCTCTGCGGCGAGAACGGGGCCGGCAAGAGCACGCTCATCAACGTGCTCGCCGGGGCGGTGCGGCGCGACGAGGGGCGCGTGGTGTTCGCCGGGCGCGAGGTCGACTTCCGCACGCCGTCGGAGTCGCAGGCGGCGGGCATCGCGGTGATTCACCAGGAGCTGGCCACCCTTCCCGCGCTCTCGGTCGCGGAGAACCTGTTCATGGGGCGCCTGCCGACGACGGGCGCGTTCCTCGACCGCCGGTCGATGCACGAGCGGGCGCGCGCGCTGCTCGCCGACGTCGGCCTCGCCGTGGATCCGCGCACCCCGGTGCGCGACCTGAGCCTCAGCAACCAGCAGCTCGTCGAGATCGCGAAGGCGCTGTCGCAGCAGGCGCGGCTCATCATCATGGACGAGCCCTCGGCCTCGCTCACCGAGCACGAGACGCAGAACCTGCTCGACCTCGTGCGGCGGCTGCGGTCGCAGGGCGTCGCCATTCTCTACGTGTCGCACCGGTTGAACGAGGTGTTCGCGGTGTGCGACCGGATCACGGTGTTCCGCGACGGCGGCTACGTGCGCACGGTCGACACGGCGGACGTCACGCCCGCGGCCGTCGTCGGGCTGATGGTCGGGCGCGAACTGGCCGCGGCGTCGGCGCACCACGAGACGCACGCGGGGGGCGAGACGGTGCTCGAGGTGCGCGGCCTGACCAGACGCGGCGCAGCGGCCGACGACGGCGGGTCGGTGCCGCTCGACGACGTGAGCCTGACGGTGCGCCGCGGCGAGATCGTTGGCATGGCCGGCCTCGTCGGCGCGGGGCGCTCCGAGGTGGCGCGCGCGATTTTCGGGGCCGATCGCTACGACTCCGGCGAGATCCGGCTCGCCGGCAAGGCCGTGCGCTTCCGCTCGCCCGCCGACGCGATCGCGGCCGGCGTCGGCATGGTGCCCGAGGACCGCAAGGGGCTCGCGCTCTTTCTCGACAAGCCGGTGCGCTGGAGCGTGTCGATGGCCAAGCTGCCGACGTTGGGCAGCGGCGGTCTCATCCCGCTCCGCCGCGAGCGGGCGCTGGCCGAGGAGTACGTGACGCGCCTGCGCGTGCGCACGGCGGGGATCGAGGCGCCGGTGCGCTCGCTCTCTGGCGGGAACCAGCAGAAGACGGTGCTCGCGCGCTGGCTCGCGACCAACCCCAAGCTGCTCATCCTCGACGAGCCGACGCACGGCGTCGACGTCGGGGCGAAGGCCGAGATCTACGAGTTGGTGCGCGCGCTCGCGCGCGACGGGCTGGCGATCCTGCTCATCTCGTCGGAGCTGCCCGAGGTGCTGGACCTGAGCGACCGCATCGTCGTGATGCGCGGCGGGCGGGTGGCCGCGACGCTCGACCGGGCCCAGGCCAACGAGCGCGCGGTGATGCTGCACGCGACC
>DASWUT010000534.1:0-3744 GCA_036401455.1 Gemmatirosa sp.
GGCGCGTCGGGCCCGCTGATCGCGTGCGCGGCGAGCGCGGTCGCCGCGGCCCCGGTGTACGCCGCCGCATCGCCCCCGTCCGCGCCGAGCGGGGTGCGCGCGACGTCGCCGTAGACGCGCTCGGCGGCTCCGGCGTCCGCGGATGCGCTCCGCACGTGCAGCGTGCGCGCGTCCGGCGCGTCGGCATCGGGGGAGTGGACCGGCATCGCCGCCGGGAAGAACTGCGCCCAGAGCGCCGGGTCCGGCACGCTCGTCAGCTGCAACGCGAGCGTGGCGGTCGGAGCGGTCCGCGGGTCCGCGGCGAACTCCGCGACGACCGCGCCGGACCCGAGCGCCGCGGGTGGCCAGGCCGTCATCCCGGCCGTCTCGAGGGTGCCCGCGTCGAGGCGCGGGATCACGGCGACGCGCAGCCGGAGCCCCGCCGCCCCGTCACCGCCGCGGCCGCCTGGCGCGGCAACCCACACGAGCGCGCTCATGCGAACGCCTCCAGATAGGCGTCCCACTCGGCGCGCACCGCGGTGTCGTCGGTGGCGCTGAAGGCGACCAGCCGCGCGGCCGGCCGCGGGCCGCAGAAAGACCACGTGCCGCTGTCCAATTCGACCGACTTCGACAAAAAGAGCACGTGGACCTCGATCACCAGCGTCGCGCGTCCGCTCACGCAGTTGGTGTGGCCGTCGTACGTCAGCGCGAGCACGAGTTCGACCGACACCGCGATGAGCCCGAGCACGCTCACGCTGCCCCCGATGCGCAGCGACGCCGTGACGCGCACGTCGCCGTCCGCCACGACGAGCGACACCGCACCGAACGCGTGCACCTCGCCCGAGGCCACGACGAGGTCCAGCGCGACGAACGCCCCGAAATCGAGCGAGAGCTCAAGCCGCTCGAGCGACGTTCCGCCGGTGCGCGCGAGGAAGTACCCGCCACCGCCGAACGGGAAGACCGACACCGTGAACGGATCGTCGGGGCTGGCGAAGCGCAGGTCCACGATGACCGGCTTCTTCCTGAACGGCACCTCGACGGTGACCGACCCCGCGATCCCGCGCAACGCGAAGAGCCCCGACTGCACGGCCGGAAGCGCGAACGCGTAGCCGGCGCTGATCCCGTCCGGGATCCGGCGCACCACGACGCCCGGATCGTTGGCGTCGAGGAACGTGGCGACGGCCTGCTGCAGCGTCTCGACGAGCCGCAACGCGTCGCCGAGCGCGAACGAGAAGCCCGTGATCGCGACGTCGGGCGCCCGGTCGCCCGCCTGGGTCATCGTGAGCGACCCGAAGCTCAACGTCACGAGCGGCGCGCCCGACGGCAGCGCGAGTGAGAAGTTGGCGACCGTGCAGCTGGTGGTATGGGCGTCGCGCGTGGCCTGCACCTGCAGGTCGAGATGCGAACCGCCGTCACCGGCCACGAAGATCCCGTCGCTCTTGAGCGGCAGTCCGCCCCAGGTCATGGTGGCGCCGACCGGGAGCCCGCGGTCGAGGACCGGCGTGATCGACGGCGCGTACGGCACCGGCGGCACGTCGCCGAGCGCGCCGTCCACCGCCGTGCGGATCAGCGCGCCGAGCGGGAGCCCGAGCACGGTCGCATCCTTGTAGATGTCCGCGAGGTTGGGTACGACGCCCGGCGGCACGCCGACGCCCGGCAGCGCATCGCGGACGACCGGTCCGAGCGTGCGCGACAGCCCGTCCGCGAGGAAGCGCGGCGCCGCGAGCCCGCCCGACAGGTCGGGGCGCCCGGTGAAGTCGATCTCGAGGTGCGGGTTGATCGCCTGGTCGATCAGGAGCGGGACATCGGGCGCCGCGTCGACCGCCGCGTACACCACTGACACGAGCCCATCGCTCCCCGGCAGTAGCGCGCGGAGACTCGGCAGTTTGATCTGCACCCCCGTCACGTGCGGGGCAAATCCGTCCGCGGCAAAGTCCCCGACGATCGCGAGGTTGTGCACTTCGAACACGTCGCCGGCCAGCTGCGTGGCGTCCTGCACGAGGTCGACCGCCGTACCGGCCACCTCGAACCCCGCCCCCATCAGCGCCGGCGCGGCCCACATGGACGCGAGTTGCGCGTGGACCGCGCGGTCGGTGAGCGTCGCGAAGTCGGGGTAGAGCGGGTCGCCCCGCTGCGCGTAGTCGGCGACGAAGATGAGCGGCGCCGCGAGGTGCAGATCATCCGCCTCGTTCGCCAGGCGCGTGGGCCAGCGGATCGCCGCACCGGACGGGTCTGCAGGCACCCACGCGACCGGCAGCTCGGCCGACTGCGCGACATAGTTCTGCGCGTCGGCGATCTCCTGGTCGAGCTGCACGGCCTCGGCCCGCGCGTCCCGCGCAGCGACCGCGCTCGGGTCACCCGCCGCGAGCAGCGCCTCGTACGTCGCCGGGATCGCGGCCAGCTCGGCGTTCACCTGCGCCTGGAGGGCCGGCAGGTTCGCACGGTCCTGCGCCAGCGACGCCTGCAGGTTGCGGAGTCCGGTCAGCGCCTGCGCGACGACCGCGCCCTGATCGCTGATCTGCTGTTGCAGCGCGTCTATTTCGTCCTGATTCGGGTCGCCGCCCGGGTCGTCGGGGTGGAGGTGGCCGAGCAGCGCCGTGAGTTGCCGCTGCAGATTGTCGAGGCCCCGCTGTGCGGCGTTGATCTCGGCGTTCGCCTGCCGGATCGCCGCGTCGCCGTCGGCCACCCGGCTGGCGGTGTCGAGGTAGTCTCGCGCGGTCTGATCATCGTACTGGTCGGCCAGTTGCTGCGCCGTCGTCGCTCGCCCGGCGATCGTCTGTCCGACCTGCGCCATCGCGTCGTCGAAGCGCTGCTGCGCGTCCGCGCGCTGCGTCTGGCGCGGCGTGATCAGATCCGGGAGGGCGCGGTGGTACTCGCTCGCGTGGCCGCCAACGGCGACGTCGCGCGCGAGCAGCTCGACGGCCGAGAACCGGAAGTCGTGGGCCCGCGTCGCGCGCACCGGGTCGGCGACGACGATACGCTCGGTCGTCCGGAGCGCTGCGGCGCCGTCTCCGTCGTCCGGCAGCCGCCGCCGGCTCGACTTCACCGACCACACGCGGTGGCCCGTCGGGTAGAGCACGCCGGCGGTGACCACGAGCACGTCCTCGTCGCGGCCGAGCGCCGCGCGGTGGATCCACGAGAACGCGTCCGACCGCAGCGCGGCAGAGAAGGTCGCCCCGAGCGTGCTCAGGCTCAGGGTGCCTAACGTCGCGGCCGCGCCCCCCTGCGCGGCCGCGACGATGTTGGTGCGGTCCCCGCCGTCCAGTGCGAGCGTCCCGGTGAGTGCGGGGTCGTCGGGCGCGCTCGCGACCGGCTGGAGCTGGACCCCGCCGGGCGCGCCGAATCCCACCTGCCACAGCCCCACGTCCCCGGCAGGCGAGGTTGACGGGCCAGACGCGCCGACGACCGTAACGCCCGACCCCGCACCGCTTGCTGCGGCGAGCGACGCGAACAGCCCGACCGGCAGCTCGAGCTGCGTGTGCACGTCGCCCCCGGCCGTCGTCGGCACGAGCGTGCCCGCTGCTAACGCCGCGAGCAACGCCTCGACGGTCAGCTCGAGCTCGGTGCCGGCCGAGAGCGCGACCTCGATCACGCTGGGTCCGGCGACGCGGGCGTTGGCGACGAAGGTCGCCTCCTCCGCGCCGTCCGGCACCGATTCTTCGGCGACGGCCTGGGGCGGCAGGGTGAAGAGCAGTGCGGCTCCCGGGTCGGCCGTCAGCCGGCGGGGGTCGGTCGACGTGGCGCCCGGGGTCAGCCGTGCGTTCC